>SKHK01000124.1 GCA_007117005.1 Paracoccaceae bacterium | reverse complement strand
CGCAGGCGTGGCCTGGTCCAGCCAGTCGCGCAGCGGCCCCTGCGGCACGTAAGCCGTGACGATCTGACGCGCGCCGGCGCGGGCGGCGTGGCGGGCCAGATCGGCGGGCAGGCCGGCGGGTTCGATGGGCACCTGTCCCCCCAGCCGCGTGCCCGTGTCGCGCAGCGCGCCGGTCTCGAAGTGTTGCACGGGCTCGGCCACGGGCAGGGGGCTGCGCAGATGGCTGGCGCTCAGCGCCAACGTGGCGCGCAGGTCCAGCGTGGCGAGGGGGAAATCCTCTGGCCGGCAATCCTCTTCGGTCAGCAAGAGCAGGCTGGGTGCGCCCGGGTCCGGCGCGCGGGGGGCGCGCAGGGGCTGCAAGGGGGGCAGGCCCTCGGGTTCCAGATCCTGCAGGCCGGTGACGTCATCCTGCAGGTCGGCATCGCGCGGGGCAAAGCGGCCATTGGTGAATTTGACGATGTTCCAGGCCTGTGCCGCATAGGGTTTGCCGCGCGTATGCAGCCCCGCCACCCAGCGCCAGCCCAGCGTGTTCGACGCCGGGTCGCCGTCCAGCAGGTGCCGATAGAAGAAATCCGCCCCCAGCCGCCAGGGCAGCCCGAAGGTGAAGATCCAGATCGAGGCGAACCACATCCGCGCGTGATTGTGCAGATAGCCGGTGTCCACCAGTTCGCGCGCCCAGGCGTCGAAACAGTCCAGCCCGGTCTGTCCGGCCTCGGCCGTCTGGACCTGTTTGCGCAGGCGGCGGTCGGTCTGCAGCACCTCCAGGTCCTGCACAAGCCCGTCGCGGTAGCTGGCCCAGACCTGCGGGCGGCGTTCCAGCCAGCCCTTGAAATAGCCGCGCCAGATCACCTCCTGGATGAATTTCTCTGCCCCCTCTGCCCCGTGTTCGGCCAGCGCGGCGGCGACCGTGTCACGCTCCAGCACCAACCGGCGGCGCAGCCAGGGCGAGAGGGTCGAGACATGCGCATGCCCTCCCGCGCCGTGATCGGTGTTGCGCCGGGCGGCATAGGCGCGGCCCATACGGGGGATGAAGGCGGCACGGCGCGCCTCGCCGGCGGCGCGGGTGGGATCGAAACCTGACATGCTGGCCCCGGATGGTTGCGTGCCGGTGGCCAGATGGCGCGGTGCGCGGCCTGGTCAAGCCGCGCGGGTCAGGGCAGCAGCCGACGATAGAGGTGCCAGCTGGCATGGCCCAGCACCGGCAGCACGATGAAAAGGCCCAGAAACCCCGGCAGCATGCCGATGAACAGCGCCAGCGCGATCAGCGCGGCCCAGGCGGCCATCGGCAGCAGGTTGGCGCTGACACAGCCGAAAGAGGCGATCATGGCCGAGATGAAATCGACCTCCCGGTCCAGCAGCAAGGGCAGGCTGACCACGGTCAGCGCGAAGAATACCGCCGCCATCGCCCCGCCCACGGCGCTGCCCAGGCCCAGCGTCATCAGCCCCGGCGGCGAGAGCAGCATCTCCCAGGGGGACAGGCCGATGGGTTGCAGGCCGAAGAAGAGCGCAAAGATGGTATGCGCCACGAAGACCCAGAACATGAAGGCCAGCATGATGACCATCGCCATGGACGGCACCTGCCGGTCCTTCTGCGCCAGCACCACGCCAAAGACCGCGCCCATCGACAGCGCCTCGCCGCGTTCCAGCCGACGGCTGACCTCGTAAAGGCCGGTGGCGGCAAAGGGGGCGAGGATGGGAAAGCCCACGGCGATGGGGATGAACCACCATTCGGCGGCCGCAGCGGTGAAGATGGCGAACAGGATCAGCCCGCCCAGCACATAGATGGCGCTGAAGACGATCCCGTAAAGCGGCGCGCGGCGATAGTCGCGCCAGCCGGCGGCCAGGGCGGCGCGCAGGTCTGCAGCGCCGATGGTTTCGGGGGCCGGGATGACCGAGGGCGGGGCATGAACGGGGCCGGTATCGGGCATGATGGTTGGTCCGGGGCGCAGGGGCCGGACGCCGCCTTGGCGCCCGGCAGGTGGTGTCAGCCGGCCGTGGCCGGGCTTTCGGCAATGGTGCGGCGATAGAGGTGCCAGGTGGCATGGCCCAGCACCGGCAGCACCACCAGAAGGCCCAGAAAGGCCGGGATCATCGCCACGATCATCAGTCCCGCGATGATCGCCGCCCAGCGCAGCATCACCGCGCGGTTGCCGTTCACCGCCGAAACCGAGGTGATGATCGCGGTGACGAAATCCACCGGCC
The DNA here is from genome assembly GCA_007117005.1 of Paracoccaceae bacterium. GTDB lineage: Bacteria > Pseudomonadota > Alphaproteobacteria > Rhodobacterales > Rhodobacteraceae > Pararhodobacter. The sequence continues at coordinate 15,585 of SKHK01000124.1, read as the reverse complement.
GGTGCAAGAGCATCGGCAGGCTGAAGACGGTGATGGCGAAAAGCGCCAGCGCCATGACGCCGCCCACCACACCGCCGACCAGCACCATGCCGACGCCGGGCAGGGTAAAGACGTGGCTCACCGAATCAAAGCCCACGCCGGACTGGGCGAAGAAGATGGCGAAGATGCCCCGCGCCAGGATCACCCAGAAGCCGAAGACGATCAGCACCACCACGCCCATCACCGGCAACTGCCCGTCGCCCTGGCCGCGCAACGCGCCCAGGATGGGGCCCCAGGTCAGCGGCTCGCCGGCCTCGCGCCGGCGGCTGACCTCGTAAAGGCCCACGGCGGCGAAGGGGGCGAAAAGCGGAAAGCCGGCCGCGATTGGCACGAACCAGAAAGGGTCCGTCGCCCCCAGCATCCAGAAATAAAGCGCCAGACCGCCCAGCGTGTAGACGGCGGCAAAGAACAGCCCATAGATCGGCGCGGCCTTGAAATCGGCCCAGCCGGCGGCGAGGGCGGCGCGCAGGTCGGCCTCGGTCAGGCGGCTGATGGCGGGAAGCTCGGCGCCGTGATTGTCCGGCAGCCCGGTATCGACTTGGTCCATGTGCATTCTCCTCGGCAAGGCCCGACGTCCGGCGCCCGTGACGGGTGCCGCATCAGGGTCGGTTGCGCGCGTTCCCTTCATAACAGCATGAAATGCGACGCGTCGTCGCGCAAGGGGGAATGGCCGCTTTCATGCCGGCATTTGCCCGGAAACCGTTGCCGAACGGCGCCCCACGACCCGGCCCGGCGTGACCAAGCCTGACCGGACTTTCCCGGCAAGAAAAGGGCGGGCACCTGTTGATGCCCGCCCCCGTGTACCTGTTCGCAGATCGCCGGATCAGCGGTCGGTCTCTTCCTCGATCAGACGCTCGGCCGCTTCCAGCAGCGCCGTACCGTCCAGGCCGCGGCCGTTCATCTCTTCGACCCAGGCGGCGCGGACCTGCTCGCCCATCGCATACCACTCTTCCAGCGCGTCACCCTCGACGGTGACGATGGTGTTGCCGCGGTCCACGGCGGCCTGACGCGCGGGGGCGTCGCCCTCCTGCTGGATGCGCCCGGCCCAGGCCGAGGCCTCGATGCCGGAATGCTCGTCGATGATGGCGCGCAGATCCTCGGGCAGTTCCTCATAGGCCTCGCGGTTCATGGCGAAGTAGAAGAACGAGGTGTAAAGCGCCCGGTCACCACCCATTTCGGTATGCGTATCCACCAGTTCCGGCACCCGCAGCACGGCGGTCACTTCCCATGGGATCACCGCACCGTCGATGACGTTGCGCGACAGCGCCTCGGGCACCTGCGGCACCGGCATGCCCACGGCCGAGGCGCCCATCGCCTCAAGCATGCGGGTGATGATCCGGGTGGGCCCGCGCACCGTGCGGCCCTGCATGTCACCCACGGTTTCAACCGCCGGGGCGTTCATGTGCAGATGCCCCGGCCCGTGCACATGCACGGCGATCATGTGGATCTCGTCGCCCACTTCCTCCTGCATGTACTCCTCAAAGAACCGCCATGCCGCGCGCGAGGTCGCCTCGGCATTGGTCATCATGAAGGGCAGTTCGAACACCTCCGAGATGGGAAAACGCCCCGGCGTGTAGCCCGGCAGCGTCCAGATGATGTCCACCACGCCCTCGCGCGCCTGGTCGAACAGCGACGGGGGCGTGCCGCCCAGCGCCATCGAGGAATAGACCTCGACATTCAGCCGCCCGCCGGAGGCTTCGGTCACCCGTTCTGCCCAGGGGATGATGAAGTCGCGCGGCACCGTGCCCTGCGGCGGCAGGAACTGGTGCACCCGCAGCGTGAATTCCTGTCCCTGTGCCGCGCCCGGGGCCGTCAGCCCGCCCAGCGCCACCGTTCCCGCCAGACCGGCGGCCATGAAAGCTCTTCTCAGCATTGGTTTCCTCCCATACGCATGCTTATTCTGTTGCTGTCGCCCGGTTGCTGTCCCCCGGCCTGCACGGCGCCATCACGCCGCGCTCGCATCCCCGCAACATCGCCATACCATGCAACAGATGAAACATAATGCAACATTTTTCTTTGCGCCGTGCGAGGACCCGTTCGCGCATTGGCCGCCCGGGGTGTTGTTGGGCATCGAAAATGTAACTAATCAGGCGTTGTGCGCCGTGGCCGTGGCTTTGCCGGCAGATCGAAGGCAAGATCTGAAAAGGTGACACAGGGTTGTTGCATTATACTGCATTGTATGCAGTATCGAGCATCACCGGGGCGATCGACGGCTGGACAGGGAGGGTCCGGCCCGGCAGGATCGACGACCGGTCGGTGTGCAGCCAGAGGGGGGAGCCATGACACCAGACGCCAATGCCGTGACCCATTTCATCGACCGTCATCTGGCGCAGGGGCGCGGCGCGCGCATCGCCTTTACCGAGGTCGGCGGGGCAGGGCGGCAGTTGAGCTACGACGCGCTGGCACAGGGCACGGCACGCGTGGCCGGGGCCTTGGCCCGGGCCGGCATAAGGCGCGAGGAACGCGTGGCCATGGTCGTGCTGGATCAGACGGAATTCCCGTTGATCTTTTGGGGCTGCCTGCGCGCGGGCGTGGTACCGGTGCCGCTGAACACGCTGCTGGCCAGCAGCGTCTATGCCACCATCCTGGCCGATGCACGCCCGGCCGCCGTGATCGTCTCGGCCGAATTGTGGGAGGTGGTCGCCCCGGCGCTGGCGGGCTGCGACAGCCTGCGCCATGTCATTGTCATCGGCGGCGAGACGGTGGTGGGGGCGGTCGGTTTCGATGCCTTCATGGACGGCGCCGAACCCGCCGACACCGTGCCCACCAGCGGCGACGAGGTGGCGTTCTGGCTCTACTCCTCCGGCTCCACGGGTCAGCCCAAGGGGGTGCGCCATGTCCACGACAGCCTGCGCGCGACGGCCGATACCTATGGCGCACAGGTGCTGGGCATCACCGCCGATGACCGCATCCATTCGGTGGCCAAGCTCTTTTTCGCCTACGGGCTGGGCAATGGCATGACCTTTCCCATGTCGGTGGGCGCCGAGGCGCTGCTCTACGCCGGCCGGCCTACACCCGACAGCGCGCTGTCGGTCATACGGGACGAACGACCGACGATCTTTTGCGGTGTGCCCACGCTTTACGCCGCGCTGATCGCGCATCTGGAAGGGCAGGGCGGGCAGGCCGGCGGTCATGCGCTGCGGCGCTGCATCTCGGCCGGCGAGGCGCTGCCGAAAGAGGTCGGCACCCGGTGGAAGGCGCTTTGGGGCGTCGATATCCTGGACGGCGTCGGCTCGACCGAGATGCTGCATATCTTCCTGTCGAACCGCGCCGATAACCTGGCCTATGGCACCTCGGGCTTGCCGGTGCCGGGCTATGAGATGCGCCTCGTGGACGAGGCCGGTGCCGAGGTCGGCGCGGGTGAGGTCGGCGAACTGCTGGTGCGCGGCCCCTCTGCCGCCGATGGCTACTGGAACAAGCGCCACAAGACCCGGACCACCTTTGAAGGCGAATGGACCCGCACCGGCGACAAATACGAGCGCCGCGAGGACGGGCGGCTGGTCTATTGCGGGCGCACCGACGACATGTTCAAGGTCTCCGGCATCTGGGTTTCGCCCTTCGAGGTCGAGCAGGCGCTGATCGACCACCCCGCCGTGCTGGAGGCCGCAGTGGTCGCCGCGCGCGATGCCGACGGGCTGGAAAAGCCGAAAGCCTTCGTGGTGGCAAAGCCCGGGCAGGCGGTGGATGCGGCCTCGCTGAAGGAATTCGTCAAGGACCGCATCGGCAAGTGGAAATATCCGCGCTGGGTGGAGGTGGTCGATGACCTGCCGAAAACCGCCACGGGCAAGATTCAGCGCTTCAAGCTGCGCGGGGGGGTATGATGACGTTGGACTGGCAGGCGGGGCGGGGCTGGCTGCATGCGGGTGGCAAGCGGCTGGAATGGGGTGCCTGGGGGCCGGGGCCGGATACCGCACCCAGCATCGTGCTACTGCACGAGGGGCTGGGCTGTCTGGGCCTGTGGCGCGATTTCCCTCAACGGCTGGCGGCGGCGACGGGTTTCGGGGTGTTCGCCTGGTCGCGCGCGGGCTATGGGCAATCCGACCCGGCTGACCTGCCGCGCACCATCGACTACATGACGCGCGAGGCGGTGGACGTGCTGCCGCAGGTGCTGGACGCGATGGGCTTTTGGCGCGGGGTGCTGATGGGCCATTCCGACGGGGCCACCATCGCGGCCGAATACGCGGGAAGGGTGGCCGATCACCGGGTCCGCGGTCTGGTGCTGATGGCGCCGCATTTCTTTTGTGAATCCATGGGGTTGGAAAGCATTTCTGAGGCACGAAGAGCCTTTGATTCGGGCGGGCTGCGCGAAAGGATGGCGCGCTGGCACCGCGACGCGGACCATACGTTCCGCGGCTGGAACGATGCCTGGCTGAACCCCGATTTCGCCGCCTGGAACGTGGCCGAGGTGATCGATTATCTGCGGGTGCCGGCGCTGGCGATCCAGGGGCGGCAGGACCAGTACGGCACCCTGGCCCAGATCGACGCGCTGGAGACGCGTTCCTACGCGCCGGTGGAGACGCTGATCCTGGACGACTGCCGCCACGCGCCGCATCAGGAACAGCCCGAGGCAGTGCTGGAGGGGGTTGCGGCATTCACCGCCCGGCTGGAACGGATCGAGGCCGAAGTGGTGCCGACGGGGTGACGGACGCGCTTGCCCTGCCAATGCATGCCTATGTCCCCGGACAGACGCCGCGTCATGCCGAAGGGGCGTTCGACGCGCTGTGTGTGACCGCCCGGCCGGGGATGAGCCCCGCGGCACTGGCCGACAGCGCGGCGTTCCGCGCGGGGCTGCATTATCTGGACAAAGGCTATTTCTGGGAGGCGCATGAGGTGCTGGAGCCGGTCTGGCTGGCGCTGCCCGAGGGGTGTGCCGAGCGGCATCTGGTGCAGGCGCTGATCCAGCTGGCCAACGCACGGCTGAAGGCCCTGATGGGCCGCCCGCGCGCGGTGGCGCGGCTGGGGGCGATTGTCGCGGGGCATCTGCGGGCCTGCCGTGCCGCCGGGGGCGGGGCGGTGGTGATGGGGCAGGCTCTGGCACCCCTGCTGGCCAAGGCCGAGCGCCTTGCCGCCGTGGCGGAAAAACGCGCTTGAAGAAAGCGCGTTGGCAAGGGCCTTGAAGAAAGGCCCTTGGGGTGCGCAGGGTGGACAATGGCGCGCGCAACTTGAGGTGTGGGATCAAAGACGCGCCGCAAGTCCTTGAAAAAAATTCAGACCGACGAAAAGACAGCGATGGCGCCGCCATGCACGCCGATATCCAGCGGCCCGAACTGCCCGTCCACGCAGAGCGAAAAATACCCGGCCAGCGGCAACCAGACCACCAGATACCGCCCGTTCGAGCGCGTGACGGCAAAGCAGTCCAGATGGATACCGCCGGAAAACTGCACCTCGACCGGGGTTGGCGGGATGCGATGGGCCAGAAAATCGGCCAGCGTGGCGCGGCCGGCCGGGGTGCTGGTGTCATGGGCGGCACGCTCGGCCTCGATCATGGCCTCGATCTGCGCCGGGGCCTCTGGCATCAGGTCGGCCGGGCGGAAAGGGCGTTGGTCCTGCCCGGTCATCGCGCCCCGCCCCCCGCAGGCGCGCTCACGCCACGATCTCGGCGGTTTGCAGCACCGCGTGCAGCAGCACATCGGCGCCGGCCTGTGCCCAGTCGCGCGTGATCGCCTCGGCCTCGTTGTGGCTGAGCCCGCCCACGCAGGGGCAGAACAGCATCGCCGTGGGCGCTACGCGGTTGATCCAGCAGGCATCATGCCCCGCGCCCGAGACGATGTCGCGGTGGCTGTAACCCAGCCTGTCGGCCGCGCCGCGTAGCCGGTCCAGCAGCGCCGGGTCAAAGGCCGGCGGGTCGAATTCATTGATCACCCGGGCCGAGAACTGCACCCCGATATCCGCGCAGAGCCCAGGCGCACGGGCCATCAGCGCGGCCTGCATCGCCTGCAGGACCTCCAGTCGGTGAGAGCGGAAATCGATTGTGAAAACAACCTTTTCGGGGATGATGTTGCGGCTGTTGGGGTAGAAGTCGGCATGCCCGATGGCGCCCACGGCATCGGGTTGATGGGCGATGGCGATCTCGTGCACCAGTTCTGTCACGCGCGCCAGACCCCGCCCGGCATTGCGGCGCATGTACATCGGCGTCGAGCCGGTATGCTGGCCCTTGCCGGTGACCGTGCATTCGATCCAGCGCAGCCCCTGGCCATGGGTGACGATGCCCAGATCCACGCCCTCGGCCTCCAGGATCGGGCCCTGTTCGATATGCAGCTCGAAAAACGCGTGCATGGCCCGCGCGCCCACCGGCTCGCTGCCTTTCCAGCCGATGCGTTCCAGCTCATCGCCAAAGCGCGCGCCGGTCGCATCGACCCGGTCCAGCGCCCAGTCCAGATCAAAGAGCCCGGCATGCACGCCAGAGGCCAGCATCGCCGGGGCAAAGCGGCTGCCCTCTTCATTGGTCCAGTTGACCACCATGATCGGCCGGCGTGTCTGCACGTCCAGATCGTTGAGCGTGCGCACCACCTCCAGCGCCGCCAGCACGCCCAGCACCCCGTCATAGCGCCCGCCGGTGGGCTGGGTGTCCAGATGGCTGCCCAGACAGACCGGCGCGGCATCCGGGTCCTGGCCCGGCCGCGTGGCGAACATGCTGCCCATCGCATCGACACCAACATCCATGCCCGCCGCCTGGCACCAGTCCCGGAACAGATGCCGCGCCGCGCCGTCCTCGTCGGTCAGGGCCTGCCGGTTGTTGCCGCCCGCCACGCCCGGGCCGATTTCGGCCATGTCCATCAGGCTGTCCCACAGGCGCGCCGGGTCGATGCGCAGATTGGCGGCGGGTGAGGGCATTGCCTTGGTCCTTTCAGCGGCTACAGGTCAGCGGCTCCGTGACGTCAGGGCGCGCGCTCAGGGTGCCGCACGGGCGACCGGCCGGCGCCGGTTCGACAGCTCCTCGGCCACCAGAAAGGCCAGCTCCAGCGACTGGCTGGCGTTCAGCCGCGGATCACAGGCGGTATGATAGCGGTCCGACAGGTCCGCGTCGCCCAGCGCGCGCAGCCCGCCGGTGCATTCGGTGACATCCTTGCCCGTCATCTCGAAATGCACGCCGCCGGGGATGGTTCCTTCGCTGTCATGCACGGCAAAGAAGTCGCGCACCTCGCCCAGCACGCGCTCGAAGGGCCGGGTCTTGTAGCCCGAGGGCGACTTGATGGTGTTGCCATGCATCGGATCGCAAACCCAGAGCACCTGCGCCCCTTCCTCGCGCACGGCCTGGATCAGGCGGGGCAGATGCGCGCCCACCTGGCCCGCGCCGAAACGCGCGATCAGGGTCAGCCGGCCGGGTTCGTTTTCCGGGTTCAGCAGGGAGAGAAGGCGCTTCAGGTCATCGGGCTGCAGCGAGGGGCCGCATTTCAGGCCGATGGGGTTCTGCACGCCGCGGCAGAATTCTACATGCGCACCGTCGGGCTGGCGCGTGCGGTCGCCGATCCACAGCATGTGGCCAGAGCCTGCAACCGGCCGCCCGGTGGTGCTGTCGATCCGGCACAGCGCCTCTTCGTATTCCAGCAGCAGCGCCTCGTGCGAGGTGTAGAAATCCACCTCGCTGATCGCCGCGGCGCTGTCGCCGTTCACCCCGGCCGCGTTCATGAAATCCAGCGCGTCAGAGATCCGGTCCGACAGCGCGCGGTAGCGTTCGGCGTTCTCGCCCCCGGCAAAACCCAGCGTCCAGCTGTGCACGCGGTGGATATCGGCGAAACCGCCCTTGGAAAACGCGCGCAGCAGGTTCAGGCTGGCCGCGGCCTGGGTATAGGCCTGCAGCATGCGCGCGGGGTCCGGCACGCGGGCTTGCGCCGTGAAGTCGAAGCCGTTGATGATATCGCCGCGATAGCTGGGCAGTTCCACGCCGTCCACCACCTCGGTCGGGGCCGAGCGCGGCTTGGCGAACTGGCCGGCCATGCGCCCCACCTTGACCACCGGCACCTTGGCGCCAAAGGTCAGCACGATGGCCATCTGCAGCAGAACCTTGAACGTGTCACGGATGATGTCGGCGTTGAATTCGGCGAAGCTTTCGGCGCAGTCACCGCCCTGCAGCAGAAACGCCCGGCCGGCGGCGGCATCGGCCAGGCGCGCCTTGAGCGCGCGCGCCTCGCCGGCGAATACCAGCGGCGGGTAGCGGCCAAGCTGGCTTTCGGCCTGCGCCAGGGCCGCGGCGTCGGGATAGTCTGGCATCTGCACCCGCGGCAGATCTCTCCAGCCCGTCTTGTTCCAGCTTCTGGTCATCGCGTCTTCCTTTGCCGCTGTTACCCGTAGCGGGCCTTTGACGTTGCATATACCGCCGGCCGAACCGTTGCAAACCCGCTGGGGCTTGTCTCGCCCGCAAAGGCGCAGTATGCGCGACGATTATCATAAGACCCCGGCATCATCAGACCCCGGCGCAGCATGTCCGACCAGCCACCCCGTCCCGTCACGCGGCCCGGCAAGCCGGGATCCGGCACGCCGGTCGTGCACGCAGCACCGGGCGCGCGCCGTGACCGCAGCGACGCGGACCGCCAGCGGCATTTCATCTTCCTGCTGCTGAACCAGTTCACGCATCTGCCTTTCGCCGCGGCGCTGGAACCGTTGCGTATCGCCAACCGGATGAGCGGCCTGCCTCTCTATCGCTGGACCGTGATCGCCGAAGACAGCATCGTTGCCTCGGCCGATGGCACGCGGCTGATGGTCGATGCCGGGCTGATCGAGCTGGCGCGCGACGATGTGGTGATACTGTGTTCGGGGCTGGAGGTGCGCAAGCATACCACGCCCGCGTTGCTGAACTGGCTGCGCCGGGCGGCGCGCAAGGGGTCGGTCATTGGCGGGGTGTGCACCGGGACCTATGCGTTGGCCCGCGCCGGCCTGCTGAACGGTCGCCGCGCAACCATCCACTGGGAAAGCCGCGACGGATTTGCCGAGGACTTTCCCGATGTCGTGCTGACGAAATCGGTGTTCGCCATCGAGGGCAACCGCATGACCGCCGCCGGCGGAACCGCCGCACTGGACATGATGCTGACGCTGATCGCCGATGACCATGGCCGGGATCTGGCCAATGGCGTGGCCGATCAGATGATCCATACCGGGTTGCGCACCCAGGCCGATACGCAGCGCCTGTCCATTCCCACCCGCATCGGCGTTCGCCATCCGCGTCTGGCCGAGGTGATCGCCCAGATGGAGGCCCAGATCGAAGAGCCTGCCTCGCCTGCCGATCTGGCTGCGGCGGTGGGCATGTCCACGCGCCAGCTGGAACGCCTGTTCCGGCGCTACCTGAACCGCAGCCCGAAACGGTATTACATGGAGCTGCGCCTGGCGCGCGCGCGCAATCTGCTGATGCAGACGGATATGAGCGTGATCGAGGTTGCGCTGGCCTGCGGGTTCACCTCGCCCTCGCATTTCTCGAAATGCTACCGGGCGCAATATGGCACCACGCCCTACCGCGAACGTGGCGCGCAGGGCATCGGCAACGAGGAGGGCGCCGAACCCGGCCTGCCCGAGGGGCCGGACGAAGACGACGCGCTGGTTTGACGGCGCGCGCCTTGCCGGCGCTCGCGCGCGGGGTTTTCGCGCGATGTTGACTTCCCCGGGCCGTGAACGGGTGTTGAATCGAGCCTTTTGCCGCCGAATCCCTCTGTTCAAACTCTGGGGCTGGCGATAACCTGCGTCCATAAACAAGAAACCAAGGGGAGTTATCCATGAAGAAGTTTCTGCTTGCGGCCTCCGTTTCGGCCCTCACGGCCGGCGCCGCGCTGGCTGACGAGGTGCGCATCGGCGTGCTGCTGGGCTTTACCGGCCCGATCGAGTCGCTGACCGGGCACATGGCCGATGGCGCCGAACTGGCGTTTCAGGAAATCAACGATGCCGGCGGCATTCTGGACGGGCAGATGATCGTCCCGGTCCGCGCCGACTCGGGCTGTGTCGACAGCGCGCTGGCGCAGGCCTCGGCCGAGCGTCTGATCACCTCGGACGGTGTCGTGGCGATCATGGGCGCCGACTGTTCCGGCGTGACCCGCGCGGTGCTGGAAAACGTCGCCATGGCGACCGGCGTGCCGATGATTTCGCCCTCGGCGACCAGCCCGGGCTTCACCGACTTCGACAGCGGTGGGCTTTTCTTCCGCACCGCGCCGTCGGATGCCCGTCAGGGCGCGATCCTGGCCGGCATCGTGATGGAGCGCGGCTTCGAGACCGTGGCGCTGACCCATGCCAACAACGATTACGGCGCGGGCCTGGCCAATGCCTTCATCGAGAATTTCGAGGAGATGGGCGGCACCGTGACCGTCGTGGTGCCGCATGAAGAGGCGCGCGGCGACTACACCGCAGAGGTCGGCACGCTGTCGGCGGCCGGTGGCGATGCGCTGGTGATCCTGGGCTATCCCGATGGCGGTGGCTCGACGCTGCGCACGGCATGGGAGCTTGGCGCCTTCGACCAGTTCTTCATCCCCGATGGCATGTTCGGTGACGACCTGATCGCCAGCGTCGGCGAGGCGCTGGAAGGCACCGTCGGCACGCTGCCCTGGGCCGTGGGCGAGGGGCCGGACCGTTTCCACGCCATGGCCGAGGAAGCAGGGTTCGCTGGCGAAAGCTCCTTCACCCGTGAAAGCTATGACGCCGCCGCGCTGCTGGCGCTGGCCGCCCAGGCGGCGGGCGAAGCCACGCCGGCCGGTATCGCGGCCAACATCCTGCGCGTGGCCAACGCCCCGGGCGAAGAGATCCTGCCCGGCGATCTGGCGCGTGGTCTGCAGATCCTGGCCGAAGGTGGCGAGATCAACTACGTCGGCGCCACGAATGTCGAACTGATCGGTCAGGGCGAAGCCGCGGGCACCTATCGCGAGTATGTCGTCGAGGACGGCCAATTCGTGACGGTGCAGTTCCACTGATCGGCGTCGATGCATAGCGATGTCTGATACCGGGCCCGGGGGTGTTGTGCCCCCGGGCCCTTTTTTCAGGACACGTGCCCGGCAACGTCCGGGGACCAGCGTGTCGCCTGCCTGCGGGGCAGGGGCCTGGTTGACGTGTTGACAACCACAGGGGGATGCGATGATCCGGGTAGAGGATCTGCACAAGCATTTCGGCGGCTTTCATGCCGTTGACGGGGCTTCGCTGCACATTGCCGAGGGTTCGATCACCGGGCTGATCGGCCCGAACGGCGCGGGCAAGACGACGCTTTTCAATGTCATCGCGGGGGTGCTGCCGCCGACCTCGGGGCGGGTTCTGATGGCGGGCGAGGATATCACCGGCCTTGCCCCGCATGACCTGTTCGCCAAGGGGCTTTTGCGCACCTTCCAGATCGCGCATGAATTCCACTCCATGACGGTGCGCGAGAACCTGATGATGGTGCCGCCGCACCAGTCCGGCGAGGACCTGTGGAGCGCGTGGTTCCGCAGCAGGCAGGTCCGCGAGGAGGAAGCCGCCATCCGCCGCCGCGCCGACGAGGTGCTGGAATTCCTGACCATCGACCATATCGCCGACCAGAAGGCGGGGCAGATTTCCGGCGGACAGAAAAAGCTGCTGGAACTGGGCCGCACCATGATGACCGATGCCAAGGTCGTGTTCCTGGACGAGGTCGGCGCGGGCGTGAACCGCACGCTTCTGAACACCATCGCCGACGCGATCATGCGCCTGAACAAGGAGCGCGGCTATACCTTTGTCGTCATCGAGCATGACATGGATTTCATCGGCCGCATCTGCGACCCGGTGATCTGCATGGCCGAAGGCAAGGTGCTGGCCGAGGGCACGCTGGACGAGATCAAGGCCAACGAGCAGGTGATCGAGGCCTATCTGGGCACCGGCCTGAAGAACAAGGTCGTCAAGGAGGTGGGCCATGTCTGACCTGCTTTCCACTACTGCGCGCGGCTCATACGGCCGCGCCAGGATGATGACCGCGCTGGCGGCGGGTGCGCTGTCGCTTTGCCTGTCCGCCGGGCTGGCGCGCGCCGATGCCTGCCCGATGGTGGCCGAGGGCGTGGCGCTTTGCCTCGCCGGCACCCCGTGGCAGGCTGACCGGATCGAGCGTTACGACGACGTCACCGCCTGGGAGGGCGAGGATTTCTTTATCGAATTCAACCCCGCCCTGACCGAGGCCGCGGGCGATGGCGCACTGGAGGCGGCGGTGCAGCGGCTGATGGCGGTGTTGCTGGAGGCAGAGGCAGACCTGCAGGCCACGCCGCTTGCGCACGATGCCGTCGAACACGGTGATGCGCACAGCGCGCGGGCGGTCTACCAAATCGTCGAAGAGGGCGAGACCTATCTGGGCGCGGTGATCGTGACCGATTTTCCGGCCGGCGCGGCGCCGCGTCTGGCCTGGGCGGTTGGCAGCTTCGACCCGGTCGAACTGGAGAACATTCTGGGCGTGATCGACGCCACGGCAGCCGGCCTGCGCCCGGCGACGGAGAACTGACATGGCCGAAGCAGCGCTGATTGGCGATACCATGACCGGCGGCTACGGCAACGGCCCCGATATCCTGCATGACTGCACCATCGCCGTGAACAAGGGCGAGATCGCCGTGATCGTCGGCCCCAACGGGGCGGGCAAGTCAACCGCGATGAAGGCGGTTTTCGGCATGCTGAACCTGCGCCAGGGCTCGGTCCGGCTGGGCGGCAAGGACATCACCGCCCTGACCCCGCAGGCCCGCGTCCGCGAGGGCATGGGCTTCGTGCCCCAGACCGGCAACATCTTTCCGTCGATGACGGTAGAGGAAAACCTGGAAATGGGCGCCTTCATCCGTGACGACGATATCCGCGAGACCATGCAACAGGTGTTCGACCTGTTTCCGATCCTGCGCGAAAAGCGCGGCCAGGCGGCGGGCGAATTGTCCGGCGGGCAGCGCCAGCAGGTCGCCGTGGGCCGGGCGCTGATGACGAAACCCAGCGTGCTGATGCTGGACGAGCCCACCGCCGGGGTTTCGCCCATCGTGATGGACGAGCTGTTCGATCGCATCATCGAGGTGGCACGCACCGGCATTTCCATCCTGATGGTCGAACAGAACGCCCGCCAGGCGCTGGAGATCGCCGACAAGGGTTATGTCATGGTGCAGGGCCGCAACCGCTTTACCGACCCCGGGCAGGCCCTGCTGGCCGACCCGGAAGTGCGCAAGTCCTTCCTGGGAGGCTGAGCCATGGACATCCTCAACGCTCTGGTCGTGCTGACCAATTTCGTGCTGATCCCGGGCCTGGCCTATGGCAGCCAGATCGCGCTGGGCGCGCTGGGCATCACGCTGATCTATTCCATCCTGCGCTTTGCGCATTTCGCGCATGGCGATGTGATGGCCTTTGGCACCGCTTTCGTCATTCTGGGCACCTGGGGGCTGCAGGCCGCCGGTATCAGTTTCGGCCCACTGCCCACGGCGCTTCTGGCCCTGCCGCTGGGGATCGCGGTGATCATCCTCTATCTGCTGCTCGCCGACCGGCTGGTCTATCGCTTTTACCGGCGGGTAAAGGCCAAGCCGATGATCTTCGTGATGGCATCGCTGGGTGTGATGTTCGTCACCAACGGGCTGACCCGGCTGCTGATGGGGCCGGGCGAGCGTCGCTTTGACGACGGGCAGCGCTTCCTCGTCTCGGCGCGCGAATTCCGCGAATGGACCGGGCTGGCCGAGGGGCTGGCGCTGCGCAGCAGCCAGGTGATCACCGTGGTGGTGGCGCTGATCGCCATGGGCGTGCTGTTCTGGTTTCTCAACCGCACGAAATCCGGCAAGTCGATGCGCGCCTATTCCGACAACGAGGATCTGGCGCTTCTGTCCGGCATCAACCCCGACCGCGTGGTCTGGATCACCTGGGCCATCGCCGGCACGCTGATGGTGCTGGCCGGCACGCTATACGGTCTGGACAAGAGCTTTCGGCCCTTCACCTATTTCATGCTGCTCCTGCCCTTCTTCGCCGCGGCCATCGTGGGGGGGCTGGGCAGTCCCGTCGGGGCCATCGTGGGCGGCTATGTGGTGGCCTTTGCCGAGATGGGCATCACCTATGCCTGGCGGCGGGTCTTCAGCCATCTTCTGCCGGCCGACTGGATGCCCGCCGGGCTGATGCAGGCCCTGCCCGTGGATTACAAGTTCGCCGTCACCTTCGGCATTCTGGTGGTGGTGCTGATCTTCCGGCCCACGGGCATTTTCCGGGGTAAGACGCTATGAGCATCAATATCCGCAATATCGCACTATTCTCGGCCATGGGGCTGGCGCTGGTCATGACCGGCATGTTCCAAAGCTGGCCGCTGGCGTTGACCATCCTGAACATGGCGCTGATCTCGGCTGTCATGGCGCTGGGGGTGAACATGCAATGGGGTTATGCCGGCATCTTCAATGTCGGTATCATGGGCTTTACCGCCATCGGCGGGCTGGCGGCGGTGCTGATCGCCATGCCGCCGGTGGGTGATGCCTGGGCGGCGGGCATGGCCGGGTCGCTGGAGCCCTGGCGCGCGGGTATCGCCGGCGTGGTGCTGGGGCTGATGATCGGCGTCGCGGCCATTCTGGGCGCGATCACCATCTATCAACGCATGGCACCGGGCAAGATGCGCGGCCTGGCGATCACGATGGTGCTGTTTGTCGGCTATCTGTTGGCAAGCTTCGTCTACGGGCCGGCGACCACGGCCATTACCCGCGTGAACCCCGCGACAGAGGGGTTTCTGGGCGGGCTGGGCCTGCCGGTGATCCTGTCCTGGCCGGTAGGCGCGCTGATGGCCGCGGGGCTGGCCTTTGTGGTGGGGCGTGTGGCGCTGGGGCTGCGCTCGGACTATCTGGCCATCGCCACGCTGGGCATTTCCGAAATCGTCATCGCGGTGCTGAAATTCGAGAGTTGGCTGACCCGCGGCGTCAACAATGTCTCCGGTATCCCGCGCGCCGTGCCGCGCCCGGTGGAACTGCAGACGCGTGACTGGGTGCAGGCGCTGGCCGAGCAGGTGGGCATGGGGCATGCCGAGATGGCCCGCGTCGTCGAACTGGTCAGCTATGCGATCCTGTTCTCCATCGTGCTGGGGCTGCTGATCTGGCTGTCGGAAAAGGCGCTGAATTCGCCCTGGGGCCGCATGATGCGCGCCATCCGCGACAACGAGACCGCGGCCCGCGCCATGGGCAAGGACGTCAGCCGCCGCCATCTGATGGTCTTCATCCTGGGGTCGGCCACCTGCGGGCTGGCGGGGGCGATGATGGTCACGCTGGACGGTCAGTTGACCCCGGGCAGCTACGAGCCCCTGCGCTTTACCTTCCTGATGTGGGTTATGGTGATCGTCGGCGGGTCGGGCAACAACTGGGGCGCGGTGCTCGGTGCCTTCGTGATCTGGTTCCTGTGGGTGCAGGCAGAGCCGCTGGGGCGCTGGCTGATGGATGTGCTGACGTCCGGCCTGGGCGCCGACAGCGGGCTGCGCCAGCATCTGATGACCCAGGCGGCGCATACGCGGCTGATCATGATGGGCGCGGCGCTGCTGTTGATGCTGCGCTTCGCGCCGCGCGGGCTGATCCCGGAGCGGTAGGTGTTGCGCGCCGGCCGGTCAGGCCCGTTTCTGGCGACCGCGCTGCTGGCCGCCGGCAGCGCCCGCCGGATGCGCGG
>SKHK01000307.1 GCA_007117005.1 Paracoccaceae bacterium | reverse complement strand
GTCTTCGGGAGGCAGGGGCCGGAGGTTCGAATCCTCTCACTCCGACCAATTTTTCCAGATTGCCATGACCCGACAGCGCAGGGCGTCGCCGCGCCCCGCTATTCCTTTGCGCGCTGCGAATCCGTGATCTCTGCCGCATCCACGCGGATTTCCGGCGTCGCGCTTTCCGCCGCGGGGGGCGCCGCGTCAGGCTCTGCAGGCCGCACAGACGGTTGCGTCGCGTCTTCCACCTGCCGCGGCGCCGCGCGGCGCAGGTTCAGCGGTGGCGCGGTCCCATCCTTGCCCTCGCCCATGTAAAGCGTCATGTGCGGATAAGGAATTTCCACGCCGGCCTCGTCCAGCACGCGCTTGACGATCTCGTTGTAGGCCCGGCCGATCGCCCATTGCATGCCGGGCACCGTCTTGATCCGGCCGCGCACGGTGACAGCCGAATCGCCCAGTTCGGACACGCCGTGGATCTCGAACTCATCCATGACATGCTCGCCGTGATCGCTTGCGCGCAGGATGTCGAACGCCTTTTGCATCAGCTCCTTCACCTGGGCGACATCCTCGCGGTAGGCGACCCCCACATTGGCGACGTGATAGCCGAAACCTTTCATGAAATTCGACACCATGTCGACCGAACTGAACGGGATCAGGTGATAGGTGCCGTGCAGGTCGCGCAGGCCGACGGAACGGATGGTCAGCTTTTCGACTACCCCGGTGGTGCCGCCGGCGGTGACCACATCGCCCTCGTTCATCGCGTTTTCCACCTGGATGAAGGCGCCGGTGATGATGTCCTGAACCAGCCGTTGCGCGCCAAAGCCGATGGCAAGGCCCAGCACGCCTGCACCGGCCAGCAGCGGCGCGATGTTCACGCCAAGCTGCGACAGGGCCAGCATCGCGGCCATGATCACGAGCGCAATGGTAAAGGCATTGCGAAACAGCGCCAGCAGCGTGCGTTCCCGCGCCGTGGGCACGCGGCCGATATCGGGGTTGAGCCGGTATTCGATGAAGGACGACAGCGCCAGCCACACCGCCAGCGCGATCAGCACCACCAGCGCCGCCGAAATCACGCGCGAGGACAGCTCGCGGCCCACCTCGGTGCTCAGCCAGCCCAGGAAATCCATCACCTGCCAGGCCTGACCGATGGCGATCAGCACCGCCAGCGCAACCAGCACCCGCAGCACTTTCAGGATGCTGGGCACAAAGGCGTTCAGCCGGTCCTCCAGCAGGGGCAGGGTCTGGCGCACATCTGCCGGCAGGCGCATGCCGCCGGTGATGGCGCGGCTGATCAGCGCCATGACCACCACGCCGACCACCACGGCGACCACCGAATTGAGCGTCGCCAGCAGCATGAACTGCATCGCATCGGCCGGCCTGGCCGTCCAGACCACGAACAGCGCCACCAGATAGGCGATGGCCAGCCAGTGCCAGAAACCGGCGAAGAAGGCCTCGATTCTGCCGATGATATCTTCGGGCTCTCGGCGGTGGCGCGCGCGCAGGGCATCGGCCACGGGGGCGCGGTTCTGCAGCACGATCAGGATGGCGATCAGCAGCGCCGTGACCACGAGCAGCACCGCCACACTGTGCCCAACGGCGAAAGAGGCGGCGGCATTGACGATCGGTACCACCAGCAGGATGCCATAGCCCAGCAGGCTGACCAGCCGCGAGGACCAGAAATACCAGTAGGCCGCGGTCTCGTCGCTCATCGGCACGAAGCGCAGCCTGCCGAAATTCGGTGCCAGCATGCCCCGCAGCGCCACCTTGACCAGCTCGACCAGCAGGAACGCGTTCAGGAACAGGCTCTGGCGGAAATCCATCCCGCCTGCCTCGCCGATGTAAAGCGCAAAGGCATAGCCGCCCGCCCAGGCCAGCACGATGATCAGCGCGTCGACCAGGCTGGAGCCGGTGATCAGCGCAGCCGAAAGGAACCAGCGGCCCTGCGCCTGCCGGGCCGCCATCGCCGAAAAGATGCGCTTGCCGATCATGCGCAGCGTCAGGAACACGGCCAGCGTGACCGCCGCCACCAGTACCAGCGCGCTGAAGGTGGCCGACAGTTCCGCCCAGTTGATCGCGCCGCCAGTGGTCAGGGCTGACATCAGGGTGGTGACAGAGGTGGCGATCTCGGCCAGTTGCGTCGTCACGCCCTCGGCCGTGGCGCGCGTGTATTCGGCGATCTGGCGCGCGAGGGACATCTGCGGCGCCGCTTCGGTTACCGGTGCGGCGGCCGGGCTGTCGGCGCTGGCCTGCAATTGTGCGATCAGCGCCTCGCGGGCAGCCTCGTCGCGCAAAAGCTCGATCAACTGTGCTGCGGCGTCACCATCTGTCAGGGCATCATCCGAGGCCGGCGCGAAAAGCGATTGCGCCGATGCCGGAACGGAAAGTGCCAGCCACAGCAAGAGAATACGCAGAAAGGTCACGAGAGCATCCCGGCGTTGCATCAGGTGCATTTACTGGCTTGGCCGGCGGAGAGCAAACCACCGGCCGCCCCGTCCGTGCGCTCGTCCCTCGTTGCGCGTGATCCCGGCGCCCGGCTCAGGCGTGGATGGCGCCGTCACCGCAGGCCAGCGCCGCCTCGCGCATGGCTTCCGAGAAGGTCGGATGCGCATGGCAGGTGCGGGCCAGATCCTCGGCCGAGGCGCCGAATTCCATGGCCACGCAGACCTCGTGGATCAAGTCGCCCGCCATCGGGCCGATGACATGCGCGCCAAGGATGCGGTCGGTTTCCGCGTCGGCGAGGATCTTCACGAACCCCTCGCCCTGGAACACCGCCTTGGCGCGCCCGTTGCCCATGAAGCTGAATTTGCCCACCTTGAAGGCGCGCCCGGCCTCTTTCAGGCTTTCCTCGGTCTCGCCCACCGACGCGACCTCTGGCGTGGTGTAGATCACGCCCGGGATCACGCCGTAATTCACATGCCCCGCCTGCCCGGCCAGCATTTCGGCCACGGCCATGCCCTCGTCTTCGGCCTTGTGCGCCAGCATCGGCCCCTCGATCACGTCGCCGATGGCGTAGATGCCCTTGACCGAAGTCGCCCAATGCCCGTCGGTGGCGATCTGGCCGCGCTGCGTCATCTTCACGCCCAGCTTGTCCAGCCCCAGCCCCTGCGTGAAGGGCTTGCGCCCGGTGGCGACCAGCACGCAGTCGGTTTCCAGCGTGTGTTCGCTGTCGTCCTTGCGCAGTTGATAGGCGACGGTGGCCTTGCCGCGCTTGACCGTAACCCCCTGCACGGCGGCGCCGAGGATGAAATCCATGCCCTGCTTCTTCAGGATGCGCTGGAAGGTCTTGGCGACCTCGGCGTCATTGCCCGGGATCAGCCGGTCCAGATACTCGATGACCGTCACGTCGGTGCCAAGGCGCGCATAGACCGAGCCCATCTCCAGCCCGATCACCCCGCCGCCGATCACCACCATCTTCTTAGGCAACTTGTCCAGCGCCAGTGCGCCGGTAGAGGTGACGACGGTCTTCTCGTCGATCTCCACCCCCGGCAGGCTGGCGGGCTCGGACCCCGAGGCGATGACGATGTGTTTCGCCTCATGGGTTTCATCACCGACCCGCACCTTGCCGGCCTCCGGGATGCCGGCCCAGCCCTTCAGCCAGGTTACCTTGTTTTTCTTGAACAGGAATTCGATGCCCTTGGTGTTCTGGCCGATGACATCGTCCTTGTAGGCCAGCATCTTCTGCCAGTCGACCTTCGGCTTGGCGCCGATCAGGCCCATCTTCTCGAAATTCTCCTGAGCCTCATGCAGGCTGTGGGTGGCATGCAGCAGCGCCTTGGAGGGGATGCAGCCCACGTTAAGGCAGGTGCCGCCCAGGGTCTCGCGCCCCTCGGCCACGGCGACCTTCAGGCCCAGTTGCGCGGCGCGGATGGCGCAGACATAGCCGCCGGGGCCGGCGCCGATGACGATGAGGTCGAATTGGGCCATGGGTGGTCTCCTGTGGTGGCGGGGGCAGGGGGGCTGTCAGCCCCCCTCTGGGCCTGCGGCCCATTCACCCCCCGAGAGTATTTCGGGCAAGATGAGAGGACATCAGAGCAGGGCGGCGAGCAGCATGATGATTGTGGCGATGAAGCCGGCCGCCCAGATGACCGAGCGCCAGGGCACCCAGCCGAAGGCATAGGCGGGGATGTAGAGAACGCGGGCGGCCAGATAGACCCAGGCGCAGGTCGCTGTCAGGCCGTAGGACTGGCCGCTGGCCGTGGTGACGAAGACGGCGATGCCGAAGAGGATCAGCCCTTCGAAATGGTTGTTCAGCGCGCGCTGCAGTCTGCCGGCGGTGCCGGTGAGCTGGCGAGGCGTGTCGCGGGAGCCGGCTGCGTAGTTCATGCCGACCTGCTTCTGCGCGGTGACGGAATAGAGCGCGAATTGCAATACCTGCAGCAGTGCGGCGAGGGTGAGGACGGTCAGTTCCGTGGTCATGGCGATCATCTGTCAAGGAAAGAGGAAGGCCGCGGCGGGGCCGCGGCCTGGCGTGGCTCAAAGGTCCAGCAAAAGCCGCTGCGGGTCTTCCAGCGCCTCCTTGACGCGCACCAGGAAGGTCACCGCGCCCTTGCCGTCGACGATCCGGTGGTCGTAGCTCAGTGCCAGATACATCATCGGGCGGATCACGATCTGACCCTTCACCACCATGGGCCGGTCCTGGATCTTGTGCATGCCCAGAATGCCCGATTGCGGCGGGTTCAGGATCGGCGAGGACATCAGCGAGCCATAGACCCCGCCGTTGGAGATGGTGAAGGACCCGCCCTGCATCTCGGCCATGCCCAGCTTGCCGTCGCGTGCGCGTGCGCCCAGTTCGGCGATCTTCTTCTCGATGGCCGCGAAA
Source organism: Paracoccaceae bacterium (assembly GCA_007117005.1). GTDB lineage: Bacteria > Pseudomonadota > Alphaproteobacteria > Rhodobacterales > Rhodobacteraceae > Pararhodobacter. Next base: position 414 of record SKHK01000307.1, on the reverse strand, counting down.
CCCATCTGGTCGGCGTCGCGCACCACCGGGACCACCAGACCCGAGGGCGTGCCCACGGCAACGCCCATATGGACGTAGTTCTTGTAGACCACCTCGGTGCCGTCGATCTCGGCGTTGACCTCGGGGACCTCTTTCAGCGCGTGGCAACAGGCGCGCACGAAGAAGGACATGAAACCCATCTTCACGCCATGCTTCTTCTCGAAGGCGCCCTTGTACTCGTTGCGCAGCGCCATCACCGCAGACATGTCGACCTCGTTATAGGTGGTCAGCATGGCAGCGGTGTTCTGCGCTTCCTTCAGGCGCCGGGCGATGGTCTGGCGCAGGCGGGTCATCTTCACCCGCTCCTCGCGCGCGGCATCCTCGGCCGGGACGGGGGCGCGCGGCGCGGCAAGCTGGGCCGCGGGGGCGGGCACG
>SKHK01000081.1 GCA_007117005.1 Paracoccaceae bacterium | reverse complement strand
TGGCGCGGGGACAGGCTGGTTGCGGCCCCCGGGGCGGGCTGGCCGGCGGGCTGGCGGCTGCGCGTGACCTCTGCCCTGGGGGGGCGCGCGGTGCTGCTGCCACCCGGCGAGGATGGCTTGCGCGGGGATGATGGCTTGATCCATCCGGCGCGCTGAGGCATCAGAGCGAGGTGTCCCGTCCGGAAGTCCTTGCATGAACCGTATCCTTCATATCGACATCGATGACAGCGGCCTGCCCGCCCCCACGCCCGAGATCGAACAGGAGCGCCGGGTGGCGATTTTCGACCTGTTGGAGGACAACAGCCTGTCGCTGCCCCCGCGCGAGGGGCGGGACATGCCTGAGGGGCCCTATAACCTGGCGCTGGCCGTGCGCGAGAAGCGGCTGGTCGTCGATATCGCCCAGGCAGAAGGCGCGAGGGTGGCCGAGTTCCATCTGAGCCTTGGCCCGTTCCGGCAGGTCATCAAGGATTATTTCCAGATTTGCGGCAGCTACTTTGACGCCGTGAAGCGGTTGCCGCCCAGCCAGATAGAGGCGATCGACATGGCCCGGCGCGGCATCCATAACGAGGGCGCGCGCATTCTGATGGAACGGCTGGACGGCAAGGCCGAGATCGATATCGACACAGCGCGGCGCCTTTTCACGCTTATCTGCGTCCTGAACCGGGCGGGCTAGGGGCGTGGGCCGCGCATTCCCCCAGTCGGTGCTGTTTTGCTGTGACCACAATGCCGTGCGCTCGCCCATGGCCGAGGCCATGATGAAGGCCTTTTACGGCCAGCGGGCCTATGTGCAATCGGCCGGCGTGCACAATGATCTGGAGATCGACGGCTTCGCCATCGCCGTGAGCGCCGAGAAAGGGGTGGAACTGTCGCGCCACCGGTCGCGCAGTTTCGACGAAATGGCGCAATGGGGCGATGACCTGTCGGCCTTTGACCTGATCGTTGCGCTGTCGCCTGCCAGTCAGCGTTTGGCGCTGGAGATGACGCGCCATGCGCATATCGATGTGGAATACTGGCCGGTGATGGACCCCACCGGTCTGGGCGAGACGCGGGAGGCGAAGCTGGCGGCCTATCGGCAGACGCGCGAGCAGATCCGCGCGCAGATGATCGAGCGGTTCGGGCCGCCGGTGACGGAGTAGGGGGCCGCTGCCCCCCTCGCCGCTGGCGCGGCTCACCCCCTGGAGTATTTGTTGGCAAGATGAAGGAGGCGGGGCTTATGGGTAGAGAGGCGGCGCGCGCACTGGTGGCGGCCTATTTTGACGCGTTCAACGCCGGCGATGGCGCCTGCATGCTGGCGCTGGTCAGCGATGACGTGGCGCATCATGTCAATCAGGGGGAGGTGCGGCAGGGGCGGGAAGCCTTTGCCGCGTTCTGCGCGCATATGGGCGTGAGCTATCGCGAGGTGCTGCGCGACATGGTTATCTTCGTGAATGAAGACGGGACGCGGGCGGCGGCCGAATTCACCGTGCATGGCGAATACCTGCAGACCGACCCCGGCCTGCCCGAGGCGCGCGGTCAGCGCTACGTGTTGCCGGCGGGGAGTTTCTTTACCCTGCGGGACGGAAAGATCGCCCGGGTGGCCACGCATTACAACCTTGCCGACTGGATCGCGCAGGTTTCGGTATGAGGGTAGCTGCCCTGCAGGGCGAGGCACTGGACGCGGCGCTGGATGACGTGGCGCGGCTGCGCATCGCCGTGTTCCGGGACTGGCCGTATCTTTATGACGGCGACCTGGACTATGAGCGGCGCTATCTGGAGCCCTATCACACCAGCCCCGGCGCCATCGTGGTCGGTGCCTGGGATGGGGAGCGTCTGGTGGGCGCGGCGACCGGCGCGCCGATGGAGGACCACGCCGCGGATTTCGCCGCTGCCTTTGCCGGCACCGGATTTGATTTGTCCGATATTTTTTATTGCGCCGAATCCGTGCTGCTGCCTGAATTCCGTGGCCAAGGCATCGGACATCGATTTTTTGATATCAGAGAGGCGCAAGCCCGGCATCTGGGGCGGCGCCATGTTGCGTTCTGCGCCGTGCAGCGCCCGGTGGATCACCCAGCCCGGCCTGCGGATTACCGCCCGCTGGACGCGTTCTGGCGCAAGCGCGGCTATGCGCCCTTGTCCGGGGTGGTGGCGCATTTCGCCTGGCGTGATAGGGGTGAGCAGGCCGAGACGAAGAAGCCGCTGCAATTCTGGATGCGAGAGTTGACATGACTGACACCGTGACCGTGGCCAGTGCCGCCTATCCGCTGGACTGGTTCGATGACTTCGCCGGCTATGAGGCAAAGATCGCCGACTGGGTGGCGCGGGCGGCGGGCGAGGGGGCGCAGCTGCTGGTCTTTCCCGAATACGGGGCGATGGAGCTGGCCAGTCTGGGCGGTACGGCGGTGGCCAGCGATCTGGAGGGCGCGCTGGCCGAGGCGGCGCGCCACCGCCCGGCCGTTGATGCACTGCATGTTCGGTTGGCGGCAGAACACGGGGTGCATATCCTGGGTGCGTCCGGCCCGGTGTTTCAGGGCAACCGGCCGGTCAACCGCGCCACGCTTTACGGCCCCGGCGGCGTGATTGGCCACCAGGACAAGCAGATCATGACCCGGTTCGAGCGCGAGGAATGGGACGTCGTGCCCGGTGATCAGGGCCTGACGCTGTTCGACACCGCGCTGGGCCGGATCGGCGTGGTGATCTGCTATGACAGCGAATTCCCGCTGCTGTCGCGCGCGTTGACCGAGGCCGGGGCGGAGATCCTGCTTGCGCCTTCGTGCACTGAGACGCGGGCGGGGTTTCACCGGGTGCGCGTGGGGTCGATGGCGCGTGCGCTGGAAAGCCAATGCGCGGCGGTGCATGCGCCGCTGGTGGGGCTGGCGCCCTGGTGCGCGGGCTGCGAGGAAAACACCGGCCGCGCCAGCGTCTATGGCCCGCCAGATGCCGGCTGGCCGGAAACCGGGATCATGGCCGAGGGGGCGTTCGACGAACCGGGCTGGGTGTTCGCGAAAGTCTCGCGCGCGCAGATCGCGCAGACGCGGGCCGATGGCGTGGTGCTGACAATGCGCGACTGGGCCGAACAGGCTGACCGGCTGGCGGTGCCGGTCCAGCACGCGGCTGAATCTTGACACTTGAAATTTCCCGGCTTTGGCCCCATTTAGGGCGCGCTCGCGTCCCTGCGGGCATTCCCAAAGGACGGAGTGACCATGGCCAAGGAAGAACTGCTCGAATTCCCCGGCGTCGTGAAGGAACTCCTGCCGAATGCGACGTTTCGGGTCGAGCTGGAAAACGGCCATGAGATCATCGCGCATACGGCGGGCAAGATGCGCAAGAACCGCATCCGGGTTCTGGCCGGTGACCGGGTTCAGGTCGAAATGACCCCCTATGATCTGACCAAGGGCCGGATCAACTATCGCTTCAAGTGATGCGCACAGAATGCGTCTGATCCTGGGTTCGGCCAGCCCGCGCCGGCTGGACCTGCTGGCGCAGCTGGGCGTGGTGCCCGATGCCGTGCGCCCCGCCGACATTGACGAGACCCCGCAGCCGCGTGAATTGCCGCGCGCCTATTGTGCCCGGATCGCGCTGGAAAAGGCGCGCGCCACGCCCTGCGGCGAGGGCGAGGCCGTGCTGTGCGCCGATACCACCGTGGCGGTGGGTCGGCGTATCCTCGGCAAGCCCGAAAGCGCAGGCCAGGCGGCGGAATTCCTGCTGCTGATGGGGGGACGGCGTCATTCGGTCATCACCTCGGTCGTGCTGCGGACGGCGGCGCGGGTCTGGCAGCGGCAGGTGGTCAGCTTTGTAAAGATGAAGCGGCTGTCGGACCGGGAGTTGAACGCCTATCTGGATAGCGGCGAATGGCAGGGCAAGGCCGGGGGCTATGCCATCCAGGGCGTTGCCGCCGGGTTCATTCCGTGGATATCGGGCAGCCACAGCGCCATCATGGGCCTGCCTTTGTGCGAGGTGGCGCATATGCTGGACGCGGCGGGGCTGCGGCGATGAAGGGCAGCATTCTGGCGCTGGGCGAAAACGACGGCCGCTCTCTGGCCGCGCTGATGGTCGGCGGGCGGCTGGAGGCCCTGGCCCTGGAGGCCGGCGCCTTTGGCCCCGGTGCCATCCTGCGTGGCCGCGTGGGGCGGCTGATGAAGGGACTGGGCGGGGTCTTTGTCGATCTGCCGGATGGTGCGACGGGTTTCCTGCGCCAGACAAAGGGTTTGGCCCCCGGCCAGCCGGTGCTGGTGCAGGTCAGCGGCGTGCCTGAACCCGGCAAGGCTTTGCCGCTGACCCTGAAGCTGGTCATCAAGGGCCGTTATGTGATCTTTACCCCGGGTGCGCGGGGGCTGAACATCTCGCGCCAGATCAGGGACGAGGCCGAGCGTGCGCGGCTGGCGGCACTGGTCGAGGCCGAGGGGGTCAAGGGCGACCTTGGCGTGATCATGCGTTCGGCCTGCGAAGGCATCGGCGACGGGGTGATTTCGGACGAGCTGGACGAATTGCACGCGTTGGCGGCTGCGATCGTGGCCGACAGCGCGGGGCCGCCCGAATTGCTGCTTGTCGCGCATGCGCCCGCCCATCTGGCCTGGACCGATTGGCCCGGCTGGGATCGGATGATGGATGGCGCGGACGCGCTGGAGGCTTCTGGTGCGCTGGATGCCATCGAGGCGCTTTTGTCCCCGCAGGTTCCGCTGGGCGCGGGCGCGTCCATGACCATAGAGCCCACGCGCGCGCTGATCGCCGTGGACATCAACACCGGCGCAGATACAAGCCCCGCTGCCGGGCTGAAGGCCAATATCGCCGCCATCCGTGACCTGCCGCGGCAACTGATCCTGCGCGGTCTTGGCGGGCAGGTGGTGATGGACATGGCGCCTTATCCAAAGCGCGAACGGCATATCCTGGATCAGGCGCTGGCCAAGGCGTTCCGGGACCAAACCCGCGCCGTGACGCTGGCGGGATGGACGCCCCTGGGCCTTTATGAACTGACCCGGCGGCGCGATGGTGTGCCGCTGGCCGGTTGGTGGCGGGCATGAGCACGGGCACTGGCAAGGGCACGAAAGCCGCCGCCTGCCCGGTTTGCGGCAAACCCGCCGTGCCGGCCACGCGCCCTTTCTGTTCACGTCGCTGTGCGGATGTGGACCTTGCGCGCTGGTTGCGGGGGGATTACCGCCTGCCGGGCCGCGATGGCGAGGCCGCGCTGACCGGGCAGGAGGATCAGGAACCATGACACCACGTTTTCTGGGACTGGGCCTGCTGGCGGTCATGCTGCTTTTCGCCGGGTTCATGGCCTCTGTCGGCCTGCTGGTGCGCGAGCCGTTGCCGATCCTGGCACCGCATCAAAGCCTTGATCTGCACAGCGCCGAACTGGCGCCGCCGATTACGGTTACCGTGGCTATCGACGGACGCTATCAGGTTACCGTGACGCTGGACCACGCCGGCCACGCCGCCCCGCCCCAGACCGTGTTGTTGCCCAGTGGTGCCGGGCCCATCGACATGGAATGGCAAAGCCTGGGAGAGGGACGGCTGGAAGGGACCGGCCAGATGACCCGGCCGGGGCGGTGGCAGGTGGTTCTGCAAACGGGCCAGCAGGCCGAGACGCTGCCCTTTGTCGTCAGGGAATAAGCGGCGCACGGCTTGTTGTCCGGTTGGCGTGGCAGGCTGAACGCGGCCCGCCAACCGTGTCTTGTGCGATCCCGCGAAGCTTAGCGCGAGATCAGCACCGAGCATTGCGCATGGCGCACCACGCGCGCGGCGGTCGAGCCGATGAAGTAATCGCTCAGACCGGGGCGGTGCGAGGCGATCATGATCAGATCGGCGCCGCAGTTCTCGGCAGCCTCGATGATCTGGCCAGAGGCCGCGCCGCTGCGGATTTCCGTCTCGATGGTGACATCATCGCTGTCGGCCAGCAGGCCCAGTTCGACCTTGGCTTCAGCCGAACGGCGGTCGTTCAGGTCACGCGGCAATTCGGCGGCGATATAGCTGGGCACCTCTTCCAGGACATGCAGCAGCCGGATGGTGCCGCCCTGATCGACCAGCGCGCGGGCCCGCGCCAAAAGCGCCTTGCCGGCCTCGCCATGGGCCAGATCGACGGCGACGATGATGGTCTTGTACATGAGGGCACTCCCTGGATTTTCTGTTGCGCCCTTACTGTATCGCCGGCCCGGCAGCGTTTGGCGTTGATCTGCATCAAATTGCAGCCGCAGCAGCATGATCCGCGGCGGGCCGAAGGATCAACCCCGCGCGCGCCGCCCGCCCCGGCGCCCGCCGGCCGTGGCCCCTGCGGCGCGGGATGCATCGGCAAAGCTGGCGCCTTCCTTGACCGCCTCAAGCACCTTTGACAGCTTGATCCACTCTGCCCCGTTCGGGTCGTGGTTCATCAGCATGTTTGCGGCGCGGATTGCCTCCATCTCGACCGAGCGGACGGGGTTCATGATCGCGCTGGTCATGCCTGCGCCGATGGCCATGGGCAGGAAGGCCGCGTTGACCCCGTGTCGGTTGGGCAGGCCGAAGCTGATATTCGACGCCCCGCAGGTGGTGTTCACGCCCAGTTCCTCGCGCAGGCGGCGCACCAGGGCAAAGACCTGCTGGCCCGCGCTGGACATCGCACCGATGGGCATGACCAGCGGGTCGACCACGATGTCATGCGCCGGGATGCCGTGATCGGCGGCGCGTTCCACGATCTTCTTCGCCACCGCAAAGCGCACATCCGGGTCCTCGGAAATGCCGGTGTCGTCATTCGAGATCGCCACAACCGGCACGTTGTATTTCTTCACCAGCGGCAGGATCGCTTCCAGCCTTTCCTCCTCGCCGGTGACAGAGTTCAGCAGCGGCCGGCCCGCTGTGGCCTCCAGCCCGGCCTTCAGCGCCTCGGGCACGGAACTGTCGATGCACAGCGGCACATCGACCAGCGCCTGCACCCGGGCGCACAGCTCGCGCATCAGCGGGGGTTCGACGAAATTGTTGTCGGCATAGCGCGGGTCCTCGGCCATCTTGTTGGAAAAGACCGCGCCGGAATTGATGTCCAGCACCATCGCCCCGCAGGCCACCTGTTCCAGCGCGTCGCGTTCGACGGTGGTGAAATCGCCGGCCTCCAGCTCCGCGGCCAGCTTCTTGCGCCCGGTGGGGTTGATGCGTTCGCCGATGACGCAGAAGGGCTCGTCAAAGCCGATGACCACGGTTTTCGTGGCCGATTCGATAACGGTGCGGGTCATGTGTCGGGGCTTTCCGGTAAGGCGGCTTTCAGGCGGCTATCAGGCTGCGGCATGCATGGGGTGTTGGCCGTGGCGCCGGGTCCAGTCGGCGGTGGCCTTGATCCCGCCCAGCGGGAAGAAATGCACCGCCTCGATCCCGAAGCCGGGATTGGCGGCCTTGTGTGCCGCCAGCGCGCCGACAATCGCATCAGGCTCGAAGGGCAGCAGCAGTTTGGACACATCGAGGGCGCGCTTCTGCAACACTTTCAGCGAGGGGCCGACGCCGCAGGCGATGGCGAACCTGATCAGCGTCTGCAGCTTGGCCGGGCCGGCGATGCCGATATGGACGGGCAGGGTGATCCCCTCTGCCTGCAGCCGGTCCACCCAGGCGATGACGGGCGCGGCGTCAAAGCAGAATTGCGTCGCCAGCGCCAACGTGGCATCCGTGCGGTCGGCAAAGGCCTGTTTCCAGCGCAGCGCCTCCATTACCGCGCGGTCGCTGCCATCGGGGTCGATGTCGCGGTTGCCCTCGGGGTGGCCGGCGACATGAAGGCGGGCAAAGCCGTCGAATGCGCCGCTTTCCATCAGTTGCATCGAGCAGTGAAAGTCGCCGCGCGGCTCTGCCACGCCACCGGCCAACAGAAGCGCCTCGCGCACATCGGCCTCGCCGCGGTAGCGCGCCACCCAGTCGGTCAGCGTGGCACGGTCAGGAATGCTGCGGGCGGGGAAATGGGGCATCGGCTCGAAACCCTCGGCGCGCAGACGTGCAGCGGTGGCGACCATCTCGTCGATGGGCGTGCCGTCGATATGCGCGATATAGACGCGCGTGCCGGCGGGCAGCAGGGTTCGGAAATCAGCGACCTTTTCGGCGGTGCGAGGCATTACCTCGATGGAGAAGCCCTGCAGGAAGCCGTTGGTCACGGCGTCGTCACCGGCCGGGGCCGCGGCTTTGCGGGAAAAGGGAAACAGAGCCATCAGCGCCTCCAGCCAGGTCAATCCCGCGCGCCCCAGCCGTCATTGGCAATCAGCGTCCGCAGGGTGTCATCGTCGTATGCCGTCTCCAGCCGCGCAGCCTCGGCATCTGCGACCACTTCGATCTCGCCAGCGACATCACCGGCGGGGACCTTGCGCCACTCGGCCAGATAGGCGTCGGCATCGCGCGCGCCGATCTTCATGGCGCAGCGGTCGATGGCCTGTTCGAAGCGTTCGCTCAACTGCCGCTTGGCGCCGCGCCGCCCCTTGCCGACGATCACCTGCGCGGGGATGTCGCGCCAGTAGACGATGGTGACGGGTTGCATGGCGGCCTCGTGTCTGCGGTTGGTTCTCATTGCCTGCAAGGCGACCGCGCTGGACGGCGAATTGCGACCGAGCAGCGCTGGCAAACGACAGACAAAGGAAAACCCGGCCGACGCATCGACCGGGTTTCCCTGTCCTGGCAACCGCCGGGCATGCCCCGGTGCGGCGCGGCAATCAGAAGCGGAAGACCGCGCTGACACGCGCCATGTTCGACCGGGTGCGCACATTGGTAAAGGCGTTCGGTCCGGTGGTGTTGAAGTTGCGGCTGCCGAAGCGGTAATGCTCCAGATCGCCGCGCAGGTGGATGCCATCTGAAATGGCGTGTTCGACGCCGACGCCGACCATCAGGCCGCGCACCGTTTGCGTATCGCTGGCGGGCACGTCCACGGCATTGTGCCGGACCGAGCCCAGCGCGCCACCGGCAGTGGCAAAGAACAGCGTCCGGTCGACCGTGACACCGGCGCGACCCCGCAGCGATGCCAGCGCGCGCAGATCGGTCTGAACCTCGCCTGCGGCCGTGGTGGTGCTACCGCGCATCCGCTGGCCGGAAAGGTGACCCTCGACGCCGAAGACCGTGTTGCCGCTTTGTCAGTTGTAGCCGGCGAATGCGCCAAGCCCTGCGCCAGAGCCGTTCGGCCAGAAGCCCGGTGCGGTGCTGTCGCTGTGCAGCCCACGGCCGAAGCTGAGGCCGGTACCGACATACCCGCCGCTGAAATCATAGCCAAAGCTGGGCGCTGGCGCGGCCGGCGCGGGGATCTCGGGTTCGGCCGTTGGCGTGCCCATCGTGCCGGCATGGGCGCCGGCGGTGCTGGCGGCGATCAGCGCTGCGGCGAAAACTGTCCGTTTCATCCTGTATTCTCCACTATTCCGGTGCTGTAGCAGTCACCTTTGTTCGACGTTTCTCGGCGCGATCGGTTCCTGACCGACCTGTCGGGGCGCGCCGGTGAGCGCGCCGCCTGCCCGGTTATCCATTTGACTGCAAAGGGCAAAAGGGGAAGGGGCGCTCGCGTTTTGTTGAGGCTGCGTGAACTGCCGAAGCGGGATCTGCCGGGGCCGGAGCATGGGAATTTCCGGTCACGGTGACCTGCGCGCTTGCGCGGCGGCGCGGGCCGGATTACCCTTGACCCAACACCGAATGGAGGGCGGTTCATGACGCCCGAGCGTCCCGCTGGCGCGGCGGCGCAACCGTTATCGTCAAGGCCCCGGGGAAACCGCAGGCGGCCTTCGAAACCGGCAGGAACGACGCGCCAGCCCGGGTCTGCGGCACCGGCCCTGTACGGGGCACTGGACCTGGGAACGAATAGTTGTCGCATGCTCATCGCGCGTCCCGAGGGCGCGCGCTTCACGGTCGTTGACAGTTTCTCGCGCGCGGTCGAGCTGGGCGAGGGGCTGGAACGGACGGGGCGGCTGGGCCATGTACCGATGAGCCGCACCGTCCAGGCGCTGCGCATCTGCCGGCGCAAGCTGGAGGACAACCGCGTCAGCCGCATGCGGCTGGTAGCCACCGAGGCCTGCCGCCGGGCGGGCAATGCCGGCGAATTCATCCGCAAGATCCAGCGCGAGACCGGCCTGAAGCTTGAGGTCATTCCCCCCGAGGAAGAGGCGCGGCTGGCGGTCATTTCCTGCGCGCCGCTGGTCGAGGCGCAGACCGAGCAACTGCTGGTGATCGATATCGGCGGCGGGTCCACGGAACTGGTGTGGATCGATCTGGCGCGCGTGCCACCGGCCGATCGCCGCCGTGCGATCCTGGCGGTCAGGCTGGGCTTGCGCGGCGCGCAGGACTGGCTGCAGGACGGGCCCGGCCTGCGGGTGGTGGACTGGATCAGCGTGCCGCTGGGCGTGGCCACGCTGCGCCAGCAGTTCAACGATGTCGAGGACGATGCCGCACGTTTCGCGCTGATGAGCTGGCACTTCGAGGAACAGCTGCAGGACTTTTCGCCCTATGAGAATCCCGCCCCGCGGCAGGGGTTCCAGATCATCGGCACCTCTGGCACGGTCACCACGGTGGCGGCGTCCTTTCTGGGGCTGAAGCGCTATGACCGGGGCAAGGTCGATGGGCTGATGATGACCTCTGCGCAGATCGACCGGGTGATCCATGACTATCTGGCGCTGGGCCCCGAAGGCCGGCGCCATGACCCGCGGATCGGGCGGGAACGGCACGGGCTGATCATGTCCGGTGCGGCGATCCTGCAGGCGCTGATGCGGGTCTGGCCGACCGATGTGATGTCGGTGGCCGACCGGGGCCTGCGCGAGGGGTTGCTTTATGCCCAGATGTCGGGCGATGGCGTGCTGGAGGCGCTGTAGCGGCGCGGCGGTTTCCGGTGGGCAACGGGCGCGCGCCATGAAGGAATAGCGGTGCATGACGGACGCATGACGGGCAAGGGCACATGACGAGCAAGGGCACATGACGAGCAAGGGCGGCGGAGCAGGGCGCGGTGGCGCGTCTGGCGGCGGTGGGGGCAAGGGCCGGGCCGGCAACCCCTCGGGCCGGGGCGCGCGCGATCTGCGGGTAAAGGTGAAGACGGCGAAGGGGCGCAAACTGTCTTCGACCCGCTGGCTGGAGCGGCAGTTGAACGATCCTTACGTCGCCCGCGCCCGGGCCGAGGGGTATCGTGGCCGTGCCGCGTTCAAGCTGACCGAACTGGATGATCGCTTCGCGTTCCTGAAACCCGGCGTGCGGGTGGTCGATCTGGGCTGTGCGCCGGGCGGCTGGTTGCAGGTGGCGGTGGAGCGGGTGAACGCGCTGGGCAGCCGGCGCGGCAAGCCGCAGGGCCGGGTGCTGGGCGTCGATCTGCAGGAGGTGGCGCCGCTGCCGGGGGCGGAGGTTCATGTGCTGGATTTCCTGGCCGATGGCGCGGATGATCAGGTCCGCGCCTGGCTGGGTGGTCCGGCAGAGGTGGTGATGTCCGACATGGCGGCCTCTGCCAGCGGGCACCGGCAGACCGACCATCTGCGCATCATCGCACTATGCGAGGCCGCGGCGCATTTCGCCTTTGACGTGCTGGAACCGGGCGGCACCTTTCTGGCCAAGGTGCTGGCCGGCGGGGCCGAGGGCGATTTGCAGAAACTGCTGAAGCAGCGTTTCGAGAAGGTGTATAACGTCAAGCCGCCCGCCAGCCGGTCCGACAGTTCAGAGAAATATGTGGTGGCACTGGGCTTTCGCGGGGCAGGCGAGGCTATGGCTTAGGGACTGGGGCTACGGGAGCTCCCGCGCCGGGGCGGTTGCCCTGACGGGCGCCCACCGCGGCTTGGGCCGGGCCGCGCGGCAGGGGGCGCTGCCCCCTCTTGGCCTGTGGCCAATTCACCCCCGGAGTATTTCAGGCAAGGTGACAAGAGCCGGTGGCAGGCGATGGCAGGTCGGCAAGCCAGGCGAGGCTATTGCCGATGACCGTTTCGGTGGTGCCGGGCGAGCGCATGGTGCCGGTGATCACGTGCTGGAAAGGGTCTTCGGCGTTGTCGATCGTCTGAAGCGTCGCAGTGGCGCCCCAGTGGGCGGCCGTTTGGCGGATGGCGTCGGCCCGCACCACCTGATCGGCAGCCGACAGAAACGCCAGCATCGGCACCGACGCCGCGCCGTGATCTGCTGCCGCCGAGGCACGTTGGGTGGCGCGCAGGGCAAAGAGCGCCCGTGTGGGATAGGCAAGCGTCCAGTAGCGCGCGTGCTCCGGGCTTAGCGCGGGCCATGACTTGTGGCGGCCGAATAGCGCGGGCAGCCAATGGCGCGCGCCGGGCAGGTCCAGCATCCAGGCGAAGCGGTTATTGAGCGCGTAATTGGGCGAGATCAAGATCAGGGCGGCGATGTCTTTCGCCCATTCCGGTTCCAGCGCCGCCAGCGTGGCCAGTGACCCGCCGGTAGAGGTGCCGATCAGCACCAGCCGCTGGCCCAGGCGGCGACCGATGGCGATGGCTTCGGCCATGTCCAGCGCCCAGTCATGCAGGCTGGCTTGCGCCAGCGCCGCCCCGTTGCGGCCGTGGCCGGCCAGCCGGGTGGCGAAGAGATTGGCGCCCAGCCCCTGCGCGATTCGTTCCGGCACCGGCGATGTTTCCTGCCGGCTGGCAGAAAAGCCGTGGACATAGACCACCGCCAGCGGGGTGCGTTGGCCGGGCGTGCCGGCCCAGCGGATGGTCTTTTCGCTGCCGGGCGTAAGCGCCGGGATGCGAGCCTCGCGCGCTGCCAACCAAGCGGCAGGGTCGGTGTCGACGACCGGGCAGGGCAGGGCGCCGGGCCAGCCGCCGCTCATGCGCTTGCCGGCAGGCTGTCCAGCGTGTCGGCAAGCAGCGTCAGACAGGCCTCGTCGGAAAAGCGGTGGTCAGCACCCTTGACCAGGGTCAGGCGCATGTCCGGGCTTTCGGCGTGATCCAGCAGCCGCAGCGCCACCGAGGGCGGCACATCGGTGTCGGCGGTGCCCTGCAGCAGCCGCACCGGAAAGGGAAGGGGCAGGGGCGCGCGCAGGACCAGGTTCTGGCGCCCGTCCTCGATCAGGCGGCGGGTGATGCGGTAGGGATCGTCGCTGTAGTCCGAGGGCAGATCGACATGGCCCGCCTCCATCAGCGCCGCGCGCTGGGCGGGCGTGAAGCCCTGCCACATGCTGTCTTCGGTGAAATCCGGCGCCGCGGCGATGCCGACCAGCGCCGCCACCCGTTCCGGCCGGGCGCGGGCCAGCAGCAGCGCGATCCAGCCCCCCATCGACGAGCCGACCAGCACCTGCGGCCCCTGCGTCAGCGCGTCAAAGGCGGCGATGGCGTCTTCGGCCCAGTCGCCGATGCTGCCGTCCAGAAATTCGCCCGAACTGGCGCCATGGCCGGAATAGTCGAAGCGCAGGAAGGCGCGGCCGCGGTTTTGGGCCCATTCATGTAGAAAAACTGCCTTTGTCCCGGTCATGTCGGACCGGAAACCGCCCAGGAATACCACCCCCGGGCCGCTGCCCGGCACCCGGTGATGGGCAATCCGGCGGCCCTGTGCGGTCTGCAGCATGTCCGGCGCGCTCATGGCTTGTCTCCGATCTCGTCCAGCCCCCGGGCCACCCAGGCCCCGGCCAGAGCCATAGCAGCGAAGACCAGAAGCGTCACCCCCGGCCCGGCCAGCGAGGCCAGCGCGCCGAAGATGCCCGCGCCCATCAGCACCAGACCGATCAGCGTGTTCGACAGCGCCGTATAGTCCGCGCGCCGGTCCTTCGGCGCCATGTCCACCAGATAGGTCTTGCGCCCCACGCGCACGCCCTGATGCGCCACCATCAGCGCAAACAGCGCGCCCGGCAGGGCCCAGCCCATGCCCAGCCCGTCCAGCACCACGGCCAGCGCCATGCCGAAGGCCCCGGCGACGCCCGTCAGCATCATGACCAACCGCGCCGACCGGTCGGACAGCCGCCCCCAGACATAGCCGGAAACCAGCGCGGCCAGGGCCGAGGCCAGCAGCATCGCGCCCAGGCTGTCCAGCGCCTGCCCGGCCGCGCCGGAGGCCAGCAGCACCAGATAGGGCGGCGCCAGCGCGGTGGCCGTCAGCAGGCCCCGCGCCAGCACCAGCCGGGCGAATTGCGGGTCGTCGCGCAGATGGCCGGCCATGGCGCGAAAGGTGTGCAGCGTATCCCCTGGCGTGGCGGGCTCCTCGCGCGGCTCGTCCAGCCCGGCAAAGATCGGCGCGGCGGCCAGAAACGCCCCGCCGGCCAGCACCAGCGCGGCGATGACCAGCGCGAACCGGTCCACCCAGCCGGTCATCAAGAGCAGCGCAAAGACCAGGACCGCGCCCGAGGCCAGCGACCCGGCCAGCCCCGCCACCGTGCCGCGATGGCCCTTTTCCACCGTCCGGCCCAGCACGTCCTTGTAGCTGACAGAAGCCAGCGCGCGCGCCAGCGCCAGTGCCAGCAGCGCGGCCAGAATCGCCAGCCCCGCCCACAGGCCGGACAGCGCCACCCCGGCCAGCGCCATCGCCAGAAGCGCAACGCCCTGCGCCGCTGCCGCACCCGCCCACAGCCATTTGCGCCGCGCCAGCTGTCGCACACGCGGCGCGGCCAGCATCTGCGGCAGCAGCGATCCGGCCTCTCGTACCGGGACCAGCAGGCCCACCAGCACCGATGGCGCCCCCACTGCCGTCATCAGCCAGCTGAGCACCAGCTTCACATCGGCCAGCCCGTCGGCCGCCTTTGTCAGCGTCAGGCTGAGGACATGGCGCAGGAAATTTGGCGGCTCGGCCGCGTTTTCCGGCGCCTCGCCGGTCAGCTTTTCGAAAAGCGCTCCCTGTTCCTGTTCCCTGTCCATGCCTGCCTGCCTGTGTGGGTCGGTCGTTCACAAACGCGAGGGTAGCGCGATGGCTCCGCCTTGACACCACCGCACCGCCGACGCAAAACGCGGCGACATACCCGCAACCGGGCGTTTCGTAGGCGCCAAACCGACGAGGAGGCCACCATGGCCCAGATCACCCTGACTTTTCCCGATGGCAACCAGCGCGCCTATGAGGCCGGCATCACGCCGGCGCAGGTGGCTGCCGATATCTCGAAATCGCTGGGCAAGAAGGCGATCTCCGCCCAGGTGGACGGCGCGCATTGGGACCTGCAATGGCCCATCGACCAGGACGCCGCCATCGCCATCAACACCCTGGCTGACGAGGCCCCGGCGCTGGAACTGATCCGGCATGATTTCGCCCATGTCATGGCCCGTGCGGTGCAGGAGATCTGGCCCGATGTGAAGGTCACCATCGGCCCGGTGATCAAGGACGGTTGGTACTACGATTTCGACCGCACCGAGCCCTTTACGCCGGAAGACCTGGGCGCCATCGAAAAAAAGATGAGGGAAATCATCAATCTGCGTGACCCGGTGAAGACCGAGGTCTGGGACCGGTCGCGCGCACTGTCACATTACGAACAATCGGGCGAGAACTACAAGGTCGAGCTGGTGCAGGCCATTCCCGGCGATCAGCCGATCCGCATGTACTGGCACGGGCACTGGCAGGACCTCTGCCGCGGCCCGCATCTGCAGCATACGGGGCAGTTGCCGGCCGATGCCTTCAAGCTGATGTCGGTCGCCGGCGCCTATTGGCGGGGCGATTCCACCCGCCCCATGCTGCAGCGCATCTACGGCACGGCGTTTCGGACGCGGGACGAATTGAAGGCCCATCTGACGATGCTGGAAGAGGCCGCCAAGCGCGACCACCGCAAGCTGGGCCGCGAGATGGGGCTGTTTCATTTCCAGGAGGAAGCCCCGGGCCAGATTTTCTGGCATCCGAACGGCTGGACCATCTATAGCGAATTGCGCGACTACATGCGCCGCCAGCAGCGCCGCGGCGGCTATGTCGAGGTCAACACCCCGCAGGTGGTTTCCCGCGTTCTGTGGGAAAAATCCGGCCACTGGGCGAATTACCAGGATCACATGTTCATCGTCGAGGTCGACGAGGAACACGCGCGCGAAAAGTCGATCAACGCGCTGAAGCCGATGAACTGCCCCTGCCATGTGCAGATCTTCAATCAGGGGCTGAAAAGCTACCGCGATCTGCCGCTGCGCATGGCCGAATTCGGCGCCTGCAACCGGTACGAGCCCTCGGGCGCACTGCACGGGCTGATGCGGGTGCGCGGCTTTACGCAGGACGATGCGCATATCTTCTGCACCGAGGACCAGATCAAGGCAGAGAGCGAGCGCTTCATCGGTTTTCTGCGCAGCATCTATGCCGATCTCGGCTTCGAACGGTTCCGCATCAAGTTCTCGGACCGGCCGGAAAAGCGCGCGGGCTCTGACGCGGTCTGGGACCGGGCCGAGGAGGCGCTGAAAGCCGCCACGCTGGCGGCGGGCTGCGACTTCACGCTGAACCCGGGCGAGGGGGCCTTTTACGGGCCGAAGCTGGAATTCGTGCTTACCGATGCCATCGGGCGGGACTGGCAATGCGGCACGCTGCAGGTGGATTTCGTGCTGCCCGAGCGGCTGGATGCCAATTACATCGGCCCCGACGGCATGAAGCATCGCCCGGTGATGCTGCACCGTGCCGTGCTTGGGTCCTTCGAGCGGTTCATGGGGATCCTGATCGAAAATCACGCCGGCCGCATGCCGCTATGGCTGGCGCCGGTGCAGGCGGTGGTGGCCTCGATCACGTCAGAGGCCGATGATTTCGTCCACGAGGCCGTTTCAGTGCTGCGCGCCGCGGGGCTGCGGGCCCAGGCTGACACCCGCAACGAAAAGATCAACTACAAGGTGCGCGAGCATTCGTTGGCCAAGGTGCCCGCCATCCTTGCCGTCGGCGCGCGCGAGGTGGCCGAGCGCACGGTATCGCTGCGCCGCCTCGGCGACACCCGCACGCAGACCGTGGCGCTGGACGCGGTTGCAGCGCAGCTTGCGGCAGAGGCCACCCCGCCGGACCTGCGCACCGCCTGAGCACGATTTCATTTTGCCAGCAATACTCTGGGGGGAGCCCCGCAGGGGCGGGGGGCAAAGCCCCCTGGCTACAGATTGAACACCCGGTCGGGGTGGAACATGCCTGCCATGTAGCGCCCCACCGCCACGGCAGCGTCCTGATGACTGGCCCAGCAGGTCTCGCCGAATTCCGCTGCGCTATGGGTCACCGCGCCGGGATTGCCGTTGCGCACACGCAACGCGCCCTCGGTGCTCAGCCGCACCTGCGGCAGGTCCGCCAGCGCCACCGAAAGGGGCAGAAGCCGCGCCTCCAGCGCCTCTGGCGGCATCTCGGCCAGCGCCTCCAGCGACAGGCCGTCATCGGAATGAAACGGGCCGGACCAGATGCGTCGCAGCGCCTGGACATGGCCCAGGCAACCGAGTGCGGCGCCCAGGTCGCGGGCGATGGACCGCACATAGCCGCCCTTGCCGCAGACCATGTCCAGCACCACCGTGTCGGCATCCGGCCGCGCCACCATCTCCAGCCGTTCGACAAACAGCGGCCGTGCGGCCAGGTCCATCACCTCGCCCTCGCGCGCGATGTCATAGGCGCGCTCGCCTTCCACCTTGACGGCGGAAAATTGCGGCGGCACCTGCATGATCTGACCACGAAACGCGCCCAGCGCGGCGTCGATCTGCGCATCCGTCGGCCGAGTGTCAGAGGTCCGGATCACCTGCCCCTCGGCGTCGTCGGTATCCGTCGCCGCCCCCAGCCGGGCGGTAAAGCGATAACCCTTCATCGCCTCGGTGACGAAAGGCACGGTTTTCGTGGCCTCACCCAGCGCGATGGCCAGCACGCCGGTTGCAGCCGGATCCAGCGTGCCGGCATGACCGGCCTTGGCCGCGTCCAGCGCCCGGCGCACCTTGCCCACAACGGCGGTCGAGGTCACGCTCGCGGGCTTGTCCACCACCAGCCAGCCATGCACTGGCCGTCCCTTGCGTCTGCGCGCCATGTTCGTCCCCTGCCACTCTTTTCAGGGGGCGCCGTCTAGCGCTCGGACGCGCGTAATACAAGGCCCGCACCTCATGACAGGGTAAACCGCCCTGC
>SKHK01000055.1 GCA_007117005.1 Paracoccaceae bacterium | reverse complement strand
TGCCCTTAACGCTCTCGCCGATGCGGAAGCCGCTCTTGCCGCCGCTCAGGGAGTTGCGCGCGACAGGTTCACCCGCACGGAAGCCCGTCTGCAGCTCAACTTTGCCGCCACTGTGCAGGCTGACCACGGTCTGACCTTCGGCGCCTTCAGCCGCGTTCGTATTCAGTCGACCGGAGCCACTGGACAGCAGACGGGCGTGTTCTCTGGCGCTCGCGTCTGGGCCGAAGCTGGCGGCTTCCGCCTGACCTTCGGTAACCAGGACGGCGCCATCACCACCCACGGTGTCTCGCATGGCTACTTGGGCGGCTGCATGGTGGGCTACGAGGGTGGCCAGCAGTGTGGTGACTCCGCCGGCCTGCTGGGCGCGGTAAGCTGGTTCAGCTCGACTGGCGCCACGGGTGTCAACGCGGGCGGTCAGCAGACCATCCACGCCAGCTACACCGCCGGCGACTTCGGCGGTGCGATCTCGGCCGAGCGTGGTCGTGGTTTCGAACTGGCTGCTCGCGGCCGCTTTGACGCCATCACGGTTGCCGCTGGTTACCAGAGTGCCCGCGGCGGCACCGCTCGCGTTACCACCGTGTCGGCTCGCTACAATGGTGGTGACTGGGGTGTTGGCGCCATCGTGGCCCGCATCGGCAGCGGTGCGACGGGCGTGACCAACTACAACGTCTCCGGTAACGTAGCACTGGGTGGTGGCAACCTGTATGGTTATGTCGGCCGCCTGAACGGTGGCAACGCCTTCGGCGCCAGCTACAGCTACGGCCTGGGTGGCGGTGCGTCGTTGGTCGCCGGTGCCGAGCGCACGATCAACACCTTGAACCAGCGCACCAACACCGCTTCGGTCGGTGTTGTGTTCAACTTCTGATCCACTCAGAACTGTTGAAAGCGGAGAGCGGGCCTTGTGCCCGCTCTTTTGCTTTTGGGCGCCGGGCGTGCTAACTGATGCGGGCGACAGTAACGCCGACAGCCATCACGGTGCCCCCATGACGCTGCCCCCGAACGCCGACACCCCACGCCGTGCCGCCCTTTGCCGGTGCGTGCCCCATGCCGCGATTGTCCTGGCGATGGTGCTGGTGGCGGGGTTACTGGCCGGGCCGGCGCAGGCGCAACTCAGCTACGGGTTCGAATCACGGTTCGGCGTGGTCTATCAGCGCGACCACGAAACCGGCGAAAGCCGCACGCGCCCCTACAGCAACGCGCGGCTGACCATCCGCTGGGACCATCAGCTCGATAACGGCGTTCGGTTTCAACTGGCCCTGGGGCTGGATGCCGGCAATCTGCAACAGCGCCGCAGCCCGCATTGGCACCACTGGAACCAGCCCCGCCCGGGCGACTGACCCCGGTTCCCTTTCCGCTATCCGCGTGGCAAGGGGGCAGGGGAACTGTCCAGGGGGCGCGCATGTCGCTTGATCATATCCGCCAACGCCTGCAACAGGCCGAGACCGCAGCGGGCCGCCCCGCTGGCGCCGTGCAGCTGATTGCGGTGTCCAAGGTGCAGCCGGCCGCGCGGGTGGCGGCGGTGCTGGAACAGGGCCACCGCCTGTTCGGCGAGAACCGCGTGCAAGAGGCACAGGGCCGCTGGCCGGATTTTCAGGCGCCGTTCGACGGGATTGCCCTGCATCTGATCGGCCCCTTGCAGACCAACAAGGCCCGCGCGGCGGTGCAGATGTTCGACGCCATCCACACGCTGGACCGGCCGAAACTGGCGCAGGCCCTGGCGCGTCTGGCGCAAGAGCGCGGCGCCTGCCCGGATTTGTTTGTGCAGGTCAACACCGGGGCAGAGCCGCAAAAGGCGGGCGTGATGCCGGATGCGGCGGATGACTTCATCGCTCAGGCGCGGGCGATGGATCTGCCGCTGGTGGGGCTGATGTGCATTCCGCCGGTGGATGCCGACCCGGCGCCGCATTTTGCGCTGCTGGCAGAGGTGGCGGCGCGCAATGGTCTGGCGGGCCTGTCGATGGGGATGAGCGGCGATTTCGAGACCGCGGTTGCGCTGGGCGCGACGCATGTGCGGGTGGGCTCGGCGATTTTCGGCGCGCGCGACGGCTGACGGGGCAGGGGGGCGCTGCCCCCCTCGCCGCTGCGCGGCTCATTGGGCTCCGCCCGTTCTTTCGCTGAAATCGCGCCACTGGCGCGATTTCCGGGCGCTCGGAACCCCCCGGAGTACTTCGGGCAAGATGAGGGGTCAGGGCGTTACGATCAGCCTGGAGCCGACTGTCAGTCGGTTGGCGATCCACAGCAGGTCGGCGCGGCTGAAGGCCACGCAGCCCGCCGTGGGGAAGCGGGGTGCGCGCCAGCTATGCAGAAAGATGGCCGAGCCGAGGCCCGGATGGGCGATGGGCCAGTTCCAGTCGGTGGTCAGGATGATGTCATAAAGCGGGTCGGCGCGGCGCAGCGTCTCGTGGCTGGCCGAAAAGGGCGCGCGGACCATGTGGTTGTAGTCTTTTGATCCTGGATCGTCGCACCACAGATCGCCCGGGCGGATGGGCACCGCCCAGCCCGGCAGCGCATGGCGCGCGATGCGGTCCGGCCGGTAGAGCAGCGCCACGATGCGGTGGGTCCCGGCCGGGGTGGCGCCGTCGCCTTCGCGTTTGCGCCGGGTGATGCCGGCGCGGCCGATCGCGCAGGGAAAGTGGCGGCCCAGAAAGCGCGCGCCGTGGCGGGTGACGGTGATATCCAGCGCCGTGGTCATAGCAGATGGCCTGATTTGGTGGCCTTGGTGGCCAGATAAGCGGCGTTTTCAGGGGTTTCGCCAACGCGCAGGGGAACGCGATCGGTGACGGCGATGCCGCTTTTTTCCAGCATCGCCACCTTTGCCGGGTTGTTGGTCAAGAGCCTGACCTGCGCGAACCCCATGCGGTGCAGCAGTTCGGCGCCGAGGCGAAAATCACGCTCGTCATCCTCGAACCCCAGGCGGTGGTTGGCCTGAACCGTGTCGAAGCCCTGGTCCTGCAGCGAATAGGCGCGCATCTTGTTGGCCAGGCCGATGCCGCGCCCCTCCTGGTTCAGATAGAGCAGCACACCCGCGCCGGCCGCCTGCATCGCCGCCAGTGCCGCGTGCAGTTGCGGGCCGCAATCGCATTTCAGAGAGCCCAGCACATCGCCCGTGAAACAGGCCGAGTGCAGGCGGGCAAGCACCGGGGCATGGCGGTCCGGGCGGCCGACCTCGACCGCGTAATGTTCGGTGCCGCCGTCCTGGGGGCGGAAAACGTGCAGCCGCCCGGCGCCGGCCAGCCGCATCGGCACGCGCGCGGCGATCACCGGCGACAGGCGGGTTTCGGGGATCGTCGCATCCGCCAGGTCCAGCGCGGTCAGGCCCAGGTCGGCGGCCAGCGCGCGGGCCTGCGCGGTCTCGGTCACCAGCGCCGCGGGCAGCAGTTGCGCCGATTTGACCAGCGTCAGCGCCACGCGGTGCAGATCAGCCGACCCGTCGCGCAGGGTCATCAGCGGGCCCTTCATGGGGCGGGACAGGTCATCGGCTGGGTCGGCCAGCGCGCGCAGCCAGTCGGTGCCGGCATCCGGCGGCAGGGCGATGCGCGCGACATCGCCGTCATAGGCGCGCGCCTTCAGCGTGCGGGCGCGATGCGCGGTCAGCGCCAGCACCGTGTGGCAGCCTGGCAGGGCGCGCAGGTCGCTCAGGCGCGCCTGTGTCAATGCCTCGGCCGCCGTGATCAGCGCGCCGGCCTCGCCCTGGACCAGCGCCACCGGCAGGCCCATGCGCAGGTCGGCGCGGGCGCGGTTCAGGCGTTCGACGGGGCTGGGGGCAAGGCTCATGGGGGTCCCGGGCGGCAAGGCGTTGCGCAGATGTAGACCGGCGCAGGGGAAATTGAAACATGGCGCCGATAATCGACACGAGCGCGTGAGTGGCGTGTCGCAAAACTTGAACAGGGGGCGGTGGCAGCGCAGTTCGAATGCAGCACGTAGTGAACGGGAGCAAGCCCATGTCTAAGCTGAACCGCATCCTGCTGGTCGATGACGATGAGGACCTGCGCGAGGCGTTGGCCGAACAACTGGTCATGACCGAGGATTTCGACGCATTCGAGGCCGGTGACGGCGCCGATGCGATGGAAAAGGTCAAGGCAGGGCAGTTCGACCTGGTGCTGCTGGATGTGGGTCTGCCCGATACCGACGGGCGCGAATTGTGCAAGCGCATGCGCAAGGCCGGGGTGAAATGCCCCATTGTCATGCTGACCGGGCAGGACAGCGACGCGGACACCATCCTGGGCCTCGATTCGGGCGCGAATGACTATGTGACGAAGCCTTTTCGCTTTCCGGTGTTGCTGGCCCGTATCCGTGCGCAGTTGCGCCAGCACGAACAGTCGGAAAACGCGATCTTCCAGCTTGGCCCCTATCAGTTCCGCCCGGCCCAGAAGATGCTGGTGGACGAACGTGACCGCAAGATCCGCCTGACCGAGAAGGAAACCAACATCCTGAAGTTCCTGTATCGGGCGCCGGATGGGCTGGCCCCGCGCGATGTGCTGCTGCACGAGGTCTGGGGCTACAATGCCGGCGTTACCACGCATACGCTGGAGACCCATATCTATCGCCTGCGCCAGAAGATCGAGCCTGACCCCTCCAAGGCGCAACTTCTGGTGACCGAGCCCGGCGGCTATCGGCTGGTACCTTGAAGCGCGGCGGCCGGCGCCTACCTGATGTTCCATGAGGAAATTAACCGTGTTTCAACGTTTTTCGCCCAGAATTGACCTGTGATCCCCTTGGCGTGTCGGGGTTATGGCACGTCTCCTCCCTGTTGGACTGGCCCGGGCCCCTGCGCCCGGGCCTTTTTTGTCCGGACTGTTTGGCTCCTGTCCCCGCTGCTTGTCCTTGCCCCGCCGGGACTGCGGAAAAGCAGTATTTGGCATGTGGCATTTGATCTGCATCAAGGCAGGTTTCGGCCCACCGGGGTATGCATTAGCTCCTCCCTGTTGGACTGACCCGGCCCATGCCCCCGGCATCGCCGGGTCTTCTTTTTCGGGCCGGCGGCTTTCCCCTTCGTGGGGCTTTGTCTATGCAGGCGAGCGAAAAGCCTGACAGTGGAACGCAGAGCAATGCCCTTTACCCTTGCCACCTGGAACATCAATTCGGTGCGGCTGCGCGCCGGGCTGGTCGAGCGCCTGCTGCGCGAAGAAGCGCCGGATATCCTGTGCCTGCAGGAATGCAAGAGCCCGGTTGACCTGATTCCCGCCGATGACTTTGCCGCGCTGGGTTACGGCCATATGGTCGCGCGCGGGCAGAAAGGGTATAACGGGGTGGCGATCCTGTCGCGGCTGCCCTTGCAGGATGCAGGCCATATCGACTGGTGTGGCAAGGGTGATGCGCGCCATGTGGCGGCGCGGCTGGACAATGGTCTGGTGATCCATAACTGCTACGTGCCGGCCGGTGGCGATGTGCCCGACCGCGCGGTGAACGACAAATTCGGCCACAAGCTGGATTTCGTGGCCGAACTGCGCGACCGCTTCGGCGCCGACAAACCCGAAAAGGCGATCCTGGTGGGCGATCTGAACATCGCCCCGCGCCCTGACGACGTGTGGAACCACCGCCAGCTGCTGAAGATCGTCAGCCACACGCCCGTGGAAACCGAAGGGCTGGAGGCCGCGCGCGAGGCCGGCGGCTGGGTGGACATCACCCGCCAGGACATCCCCGAGGGGCAGCTTTACAGCTGGTGGTCCTATCGCGCGCGCGACTGGGACGCGGCCGACAAGGGGCGGCGGCTGGACCATGTTTGGGCCACCACCGATATCGCCGGCGCCGCCCATGACAGCCGCATCCTGCGCGCCGCGCGCGGCTGGGAAAAGCCGTCGGACCACGCGCCGGTGTTTGCGCGCTTCGACCTGGCGGTCTGAGGCGGGGCGTTACAGCCGCAACGCCTCGCGCGGGTTGATGGTGGGCAGGTCCAGCGCCTTGCCCACGGCGGCATAGGTCAACCGCCCGGCATGAGTGTTCAGCCCGGCCAGCAGGTGTTCGTCCTCGGAACAGGCCAGCCGCCAGCCCTTGCCCGCCAGCGCCATCACGAAGGGCAGGGTGGCGTTGCCCAGCGCCTGGGTCGAGGTGCGGGCAACCGCGCCGGGCATGTTGGCCACGCAATAATGCACCACGCCATCTACCTCGTAGATCGGGTCCTGGTGGGTGGTGGCGCGCGAGGTCTCGAAGCAGCCGCCCTGATCGATCGCCACATCGACCAGCACTGCGCCGGGTTTCATCGTGGAAAGCTGCGCCCGGCTGACCAGCTTTGGCGCCGCCGCGCCGGGTATCAGTACCGCGCCGATCACCATGTCGGCCTGGGTGATCGCCTCGGCCAGCCCGGCGGAGCTGGAATAGGCGGACTTGAAGCGCCCGCCGAACACATCGTCCAGATAGCGCAACCGGGGCAGCGAGCGGTCGTAGACGGTCACATCCGCGCCCATCCCCGCCGCGATTCTGGCGGCATGGGTGCCCACCACCCCGCCGCCGATCACCACCACCCGCGCCGGCAGCACGCCCGGCACGCCGCCCATCAGCACACCGCGTCCGCCATTGGCCTTTTGCAGTGACCACGAGCCCACCTGCGGGGCCAGCCGGCCGGCGACCTCGGACATCGGGGCCAGCAGGGGCAGGCCGCCGGCGCGGTCGGTCACGGTTTCATAGGCGATGGCGGTCACGCCGCTGTCCAGCAGATCGCGCGTCTGTTCGGGGTCCGGGGCCAGGTGCAGATAGGTGAACAGTACCTGCCCTTCGCGCAGCTGCTTGCGTTCGCTGGCCTGCGGTTCCTTTACCTTGACGACCATTTCGGCGCGGGCAAAGACTTCCTCGGCGGTATCGACCAGCGTGGCCCCGGCGGCGCGGTAGGTATCGTCGTCAAAGCCCGCGCCGATGCCGGCACCGGCCTCGATCAGCACCTCGTGCCCCGCCGCTACGGCCTCTTGGACCGCGGCGGGGGTCAGGCCGACTCTGAACTCCTGCGGCTTGATTTCCCGAACGCTTCCGATCAGCATGTAACCCTCCCTCTATTAGGTTACATGATCGCCCGGAATGCTTGCAATTTGCTTGGAATCTTTGCGCCAGGCTGGCTTTATGGGCGCAGAGCTTTCGTCAAACCCAGCGTCACACCGAAGGAATTTGCGCTGCAATGCAGCTAGATCAGACCGACCGCCGTATCCTGCATGTCCTGCAACGCGAGGGGCGTATCTCTAACGCCGACCTGGCCGAGAGGGTAAACCTGTCGGCCTCGGCCTGTCACCGGCGGGTACAGCGGCTGGAAGCCAGCAAGCTGATCGCCGGCTATGCTGCGCTGCTGGATCAGCGGCGCGCGGGCAAGCCCAGCACTGTTTTCGTCGAGATCAAGCTGCTGGGCCAGAGTGACGAGGTGCTGGACGCGTTCGAGCGCGCGGTGGCGCGTATTCCGGACCTGCTGGAATGTCACCTGATGGCCGGGCAGGCCGATTACCTGCTGAAACTGGTGGTTCAGGATACCGAGGATTTTGCCCGCATCCACCGCCAATACCTTGCCCGGCTGCCCGGGGTGGCGCAGATGCAATCATCCTTTTCGCTGCGCGCGGTGCTGTTCACCACCGCGATCGACGTCTGAGGGGCGGCACCGCCCCCTTGCCCGCAGCGCCGCGCGTTTCAGCCCGGCAGGAGGGCGGCGATGGCGGCCGAGGGCCGGTTGCGCTGCCAGGGCAGCGGCACGCGCGGGTCGGCGCTTTCCTCGATCACCCAGCGGGTCCAGCGATGCTTGCTCATGGTCATGGTTCCCTGATCCGGCGGCCCGGGCAATCCGTCCGCGTCAAGGATCAGTTTACCGTGCAATGTGGCGTGACGCGGGCAGGTCCGGGGTATGGTGAGGGCGGTTTCGGGCAGGCCGCGTCACAGTGCGGCGCGCACGGGTCACAGCCGGATCGCAGAGATCAGGCGCCCGTAATCCGCCGCGCCCTCATGGGTCGAACGCCGGTAGGAATAGAACAGGTCTGGTTGCGAATAGGTGCAGTGCCGCGTCCATTCGGCATGACCCACCCCGGCCGCGCGCAGGGCCGACAGGCCAAAGCCGGGCAGGTCGAACAGGTAGCGGTCGCCCGTCCCATTGGCGAAGAAGCTGGCGTTGGCCTCGTCCTCGGCCAGAAAATCGTCCAGAAGTTCCGGCCCCACCTCATAGGCGCGCTGGCTGATGCATGGGCCGATGACGGCGCTGACGGCGTCGCGCTGCGCGCCCAGTGCCTCCATTGTGTCCAGCGTCGCAGCCAGCACGCCGGCCAGCGCGCCGCGCCAGCCGGCATGGGCGGCGCCGATGACCCCGGCCTGGGTATCGGCCAGAAGCACGGGCATGCAATCGGCGGTCAGCACGCTGAGTACCAGGCCCGGCCGGTCGGTGACCATGGCATCGGCGCGGGTCTGGCGCAGGCTGTCGTCGGCCGCGGTGACGGTGACGACATCGGCGGAATGGACCTGATGGACGCTGGCCAGCGCGTCCGGCGCAGCACCCATGGCCTGAGCGACGCGGGCGCGGTTGATGGCGACAATCTCGCTTTGATCGCCGGACCCGCCGCCGCAGTTCAGCCCCGCATAGACGCCCGATGATGCGCCGCCCCGCCGGGTGAAGAACCCGTGGCGCAGCGGTGTCAGCGCGTCGGCGGTGAGGATCTCAAGCGTCATCCCATCCTTTCCCCGCCGGATCGAACCCCGGCGGCAGCGGCGCCTGCGCGGGAACCAGTGCCAGCGCCTTGAACAGGTTTCCCATTTCGCCGGGGTCGGTCAAGCGGTGCGTGGCCGACAGGTGGTTTTCCAGCGCCGCACCGCTCAGCCCTTCGGCAAGCCGCTGGCTGCGCGGGCCCAGCCCCAGCCTGGCCAGCAGGACGCCCTGCGGGATCAGGGCGCCATGGGCCAGCGGCCGGGCGGCGCGGGCCAGCGCGCGGAAATCGACATGCGCGGTCAGGTCGGCGCGGCCCGGCTGTGCCAGCGGGTCGGCCGGGCGGTGGTCCTGCACGGCCTGGAACGTGTCACCCCGGCTGCCCCAATCGCCGTAATCGATGATCAGCGCCGCGCCCCCATGGGCCGCAACGCGCCCGGCGATGGCCTGCATGGCCGGCACGGCGGCGGGGCGGGTCTCTACCACATCGCCCTCGGCCGTGTCGGCCAGGCGGTCGGCCAGATCGGGGCGCGGGGCGGGCGGGGTCAGGCCCAGCGTCAGGCGCCCGTCTTGCAGCCCCACCACGCGCTCGCGCCAGCCCTCGCCGGTGCGCTGGAACTGGCGGATCGGCAGCGCGTCGAAGAACTCGTTGGCGATCAGCCACAGCGGCGCCTGCGGCAGGTCGTCCAGCGTATCGGCCCAGGTGACCGGCAGCCCGGCCAGCCTTTCGGCCTGCACCGCGCGCAGGGTGGGCGAGGCCTCGACCAGATGCAACTGTGCGCCGGCGTGAAAGCCCGGCACGCCCCGCGTGGCGCGCCAGATATCGGCCATCAGCGTGCCGCGGCCCGGCCCGGGCTCGGCCAGCACGAAGGGCGAGGGCGCGCCCTGATCCAGCCAGGACTGCGCCAGGCAAAGGCCCAGCAATTCGCCGAACATCTGGCTGATTTCCGGCGCGGTGGTGAAATCGCCCGCCGCGCCCAGCGGGTCGCGCGTGGCATAGTAGCCATGGGCCGGGTGCAGCAGGCATTCGGCCATGTAATCGGCCAGGGTGAGCGGCCCGCCGCTGCGGATACGCGCGGCCAGAAGATCGGCCAGCGGCGTCGTCATGAAGCGGGGCGCCGCGCGGCCATGAACACCAGAGCCAGCCCCACCGCCAACAACGGCAGGCTGAGCACCTGCCCCATCGTCAGCCCGAAATCGCCCAGCGAGACGACATGCCCCTGCGGGTGGCGGGCCAGGAACTGGGGGTCGGGTTCGCGCCAGATTTCGACCACGATACGCGCCAGCGCGTAGGTGACGAAAAACGCGCCCGTCACCAGCCAGGGCCGCGCCAGCGCGTTGTAGCGCCGGGTCAGCCACCAGACGACAAGGCCCAGCAGCAGCCCCTCCAGCGCGGCCTGGTAAAGCTGCGTGGGGTGGCGGGCGCAGATCTCATGCGCCCAGTCCGGCGGGCAGGTGCCACCCGGCCCGGGAAAGACCACGCCCCAGGCAACGGTGGTGGGGCGGCCCCAAAGTTCGGCATTGATGAAATTGGCGATGCGGCCCAGGAACAGGCCCACGGCTATGACCATGGCCATGGAATCGGCGATCACCGAGGGCGCGACGCCTTCGCGCCAGGCGAACAGCCAGCCTGCCGCCGCCGCGCCCAGCAGCCCGCCGTGAAAGGCCATGCCCCCCTCCCAGACGCGCAGGATCTGTTCGGGGTTCGCCATGTAATAGGCGGGCTGGTAGAACAGCACGAAACCCAGCCGACCGCCCAGGATGACGCCCAGCACGATCCAGGTCAGCAGCACCTCTACCCGTTCCGGCGCCATGGGGGCCACGCCGCCGGGCCACAACGCCGGCCGGCGCATCGCCGCGACAATCAGCCGCCAGCCGATGATGAAGCCCGCGATATAGGCCAGCGCATACCAGCGCAGGGCAAAGACGAAGCTGCCGACCTCGATGCTGAACAGCTCGGGCGACAGGGGCGGGAAGGCGATTTGCAGCGGCAGCATCAAGGGCGCTCCGGATGGGGCGGGGTTGGCCCCTGCTGTGCATGGCGCGGCGGGGAAAAGTCAACCGGGCGCGCCGATGCGGCCGGGCGGGGTGATTTCGGCCCGCGCGCGGTGCCGCCTGCTTGAGATTTCGCGCCCGTGGCGCCATATAACGGGCAAGCCAACGGCAAGGAGAGCGCCATGCAGCCCGGCAACCGATTGATGGATGACCTGTCCAAGCTGATGACCAACGCGATGGGTGTGGCCCAGGGTGCGCGGTCCGAGGCCGAGACGGCGATGAAGGGGCTGATGGACCGCTGGCTGGCCGACCGCGATTTCGTCACGCGCGAGGAATTCGACGCGGTGCGCGCCATGGCCCAGAAGGCGCGCGAGGAAAACGAGGCGCTGAAAGCCCGCATCGCCGCGCTGGAGGCAGGCCGGGACGCCTGAGCGCCGCTGGCCCGCTGGTCTGGTCGCCGTCTGGTAGCTGTCTGTGCCCGGCCGGGGTTGCGGCAGGAACGGCTTGCCCGGCCGGGACGCCCGCCCTTTTGCTTTGCGCTTTCACGAAAACGTCATACCCTTCAGCCCGGGTGCAGTAAGCCGCGGGGGGAGGGGGTATGCTGCTTTGGTTGGGCCGGGAATGCCGGCGCATCGGCTGGACGCTGGTCTGGTCTTGGCGCGGCTGGCGCGCGGCATGGGCCACGGAAAAATCCCTGCGGCAATGGACGCTGGTCAACCTTCTGTCGGCGCTTGCGGCCTTTGCGCTGCCGCTGGGCGGCGGTGAGCGCGCGTTGATCCTGGCGCTCGGCCTGCTGATACTGGCGGCGGAACTGCTGAACACGGCCATCGAACAGGCGATGGATTGCATCCTGCCGCAGCCTGACCCGCGCGCGGCAAAGGCCAAGGATTGCGCCAGTGCCGGGGTGGCGATGACGGCGCTGGCCGGGGCTGCCGCCTGGGCGGTGGTGCTGTGGGGGCTTTACGGGCCGGGTGCGGCCTGAGGCGCGTCAATCCTCGATCTTGCGCGCCTCGGATGCCAGCATGATGGGGATGCCGTTGCGGATGGGAAAGGCCAGCCGCGCGGTGGGCGAGATCAGTTCGAGAGCGCCCGCGTCATAGCGTAACTGGCCCTGCGTGACGGGGCAGACCAGCACCTCCAGCATCTTGCGGTCGATGCCCGGGCGTTCTGCGGGCGCAGTGTCACCGGCCTGTGGCGTGCTTGCCTCTTGTCTGCCGGCATCCAGGTCACCGGGCTGCGGCGCGTCGTTCATTGCAGCTTTTCTCCGCCGGTGCCGTCTTGCCCGCCGCGCATGGCGAATTCCATCAGCGTTACCAGTGTCTCGCGCCGCGTGGCCAGCGATGGGGCCTCCAGCAGTGCCTGACGTTCCTCTGGCGCAAAGGGGCACAGCATCGAAAGGGCGTTGACCAGCAATTCGTCATCGGCCTCTTTCAGGCTGCCCCAGTCGGTGGACAGGTCCACCGCGCTGAAATACCGCTCCAGCCGCTGCATGAAGGCGGGGCGCTCCAGCCCGGGGTCCGTCTCGCTGGGCCCCAGATCCCGTTCAAAGCCTTCCCAG
Source organism: Paracoccaceae bacterium (assembly GCA_007117005.1). GTDB lineage: Bacteria > Pseudomonadota > Alphaproteobacteria > Rhodobacterales > Rhodobacteraceae > Pararhodobacter. The sequence continues at coordinate 5,747 of SKHK01000055.1, read as the reverse complement.
GATGCCGTGACGCGGCGATAGGGCACGAAGCCCTCGACCTCTGACACCACCCGAAAGCGTGAAACGCCGGTCAGGGTGATCATGTAGCGGCCGTCTTCGGTTTCCGAAAACGCGGTCAGCCGTCCGGCGCAGCCGATGGCGTGCAGGCGCTTTTCGTCAGAGCCGGGCACCTGGCGCGGCTGGATCATGCCGATCAGCCGCTCGCGCGTTTTCATGCAATCCTCCAGCATCGCCAGATAGCGCGGCTCGAAGATATGCAGCGGCAGGCGCGCGCGCGGCAGAAGCAGGGCGCCAGGCAGCGGGAAGATCGGCAGCGTATCGGGAAGATCGGCGGCTTTGAGCATGATGGTTACCTAACCCGAAGACCGGCTCAGGCAAATATCATCGACGACAGGCGGCGCCGGCCCTTTTGCGCCAGCGGGTCGCCGGGCTTCAGCGCGTCGAAAATGGTGAAAAGCTGCGCGCGCGCGGCACCGTCCTGCCAGTCACGGTCGCGGCGGAAAAGCTCCAGCAATTCATCGATCGCCGCCTCAACCTCGCCCTGTGCATGCAGCGCCTGCGCCAGGTCGAACCGCGCCTGATGGTCGTCGGGGTCGGCGGCGAGCGCTGCGCGCAATTCATCGACCGGGCCGGCATCGGCGGCCTGACGCGCCAGCGCCAGTTGGGCGCGCGCGGCCTCGACCTCTTTCGCCTGGGCGATGGCTGCCGGGGCGTTGTTGATCAGCGCCTCGGCCTGATCCAGTTGCCCGGTGGCGATATGGGCACGCGCCAGACCGCCCAGCGCGGCCGGGTTGTCACCCTGTTCGCCCAGAATGGCGGCAAAGACCTGGGCTGCATCCGCGGCGGCCCCTTCGGCCAGCATGCGCTCGGCCTCTTCCAGCGCCTCGCCCAGACCCCCGTCGCCGGTCAGCGCGGCGAGCTTGTCCACGAAGGTCTTCAATTCGCTGGGCGGCAGCGCGCCCTGAAAGGCATCGACCGGGCGGCCCTGGTGAAAGGCATAGACCGTGGGGATGGACTGGATGCGCAATTGCGCAGCGATGGTCTGGTTCTCGTCGACATTGACCTTGACCATGCGGACCTTGCCGCCCGCCGCCTTCACCGCGGCCTCCAGCGCCGGGCCCAGCGTCTTGCACGGGCCGCACCAGGGCGCCCAGAAATCGACGATGACCGGCACCTCCTGGCTGGCATCCACCACATCGGCCATGAATGTGGCCTCGGTCGTGTCCTTGATCAGGTCTCTGGCCGGCGCCTGTGCGCCGCCCCCCAGCGAAAGTTCCACCATGTCCGTCCTCTTGGCCTTGTCTTCGGGCAACCCCGTCTGGCCCCTATATGCGCATCATCGGCAAAAAGGCCAAGCCCCGGGCGGCCGACTTGTGGGCGGGCGCCGGGTTGGGGTCATGCCTCGGCGGCGTAGCGGTCTTCGAGCACGTCAAAGGGCACGCCCGGTTCGTTCTTGGCGTTGCGGATCACCAGGCTGGTCTTGACACTGGCCACATTGTCGGCGGCCAGCAGATCCTCGGTCAGGAACCGCTGAAAGCTGGACAGGTCGGGCGCCACGCATTTCAGGATGAAGTCGATCTCGCCGTTGAGCATGTGACATTCGCGCACCAGCGGCCAGTCCCGGCACCGCGCCTCGAAGGCGTTCAGGTCGGCCTCGTTCTGACGGTGCAGGCGGACCATGGCAAAGACCTGCACCTCGAAGCCCAGTTCGCGTGCGTCGATCCGGGCATGATAGCCGCGGATGAAGCCCGCTTCCTCCAGCGTGCGCACGCGGCGCAGGCAGGGCGGTGCGGAAATGCCGACCCGGCGGGCCAGTTCGACATTGGTCATCCGGCCGTCGGCCTGCAGTTCGGCCATGATCTTTCGGTCTATCGGGTCAAGTTTGGCGCCGGGCATGCACGACACTCCTGCAGGCGAGTTTGTTTGCGGTTGTGTATGCTGGCCGGGCAGGATGCGCAACAATCTTTCGCAAATGCGCAATCCCTTTGCGCGCGCTCCGGTGAAGGATGCCGCAACCCTGCCCTTTGCGCAGGCATCGCTTGCGCCGCGGTGCCCCAAGCCGATAAGCACGGGGCTTGCACCGCCCGTCCTGGCCTCTATCTAAGATATGCCGAAAGATGAATATCAGGAGCGCCCGATGACCGATACCCGCCACACCCGTCTGTTGATCATCGGCTCCGGCCCGGCGGGGTACACCGCCGCCGTCTATGCATCGCGGGCGATGCTTTCGCCCGTGCTGGTGCAGGGCATGCAGCCGGGCGGGCAGCTGACCATCACCACCGATGTCGAAAACTGGCCCGGCGATACATCCGTCATGGGGCCAGACCTGATGGTGCGGATGGAGGCCCATGCGCGCGAGATGGGCACCGAGATCATCACCGATGTCATCCTGTCGCTGGACCTGTCGCAGCGGCCCTTCCGTGCGGTGGGCGACAGCGGCACCACCTACACGGCCGATGCCGTGGTGCTGGCCACCGGCGCGCAGGCGAAATGGCTGGGGCTGGACAGCGAGCAGAAATTCATGGGCTTCGGCGTCTCTGCCTGCGCCACCTGCGACGGGTTTTTCTATCGCGGCAAAGAGGTGGTGGTCATCGGCGGCGGCAACACCGCGGTGGAAGAGGCGCTGTTCCTGACCAATTTCGCCTCCAAGGTCACGCTGGTGCATCGCCGTGACAGCCTGCGGGCGGAAAAGATCATGCAGGACCGGCTGTTCCGCAACCCCAAGGTTCAGGTGATCTGGGACCATGTGCCGGTGCAGGTGCAGGGCACCGAGATGCCGCTGGGCGTGACCGGCGTGACACTGCGTCATGTGGAAAGCGGCGCCGAACAGGTGGTGCCCTGCGACGGGTTCTTCGTGGCGATCGGCCATGCGCCGGCCTCTGATCTGGTGAAGGATCAGGTCAGCCTGCACAACGGTGGCTATGTCTGGGTGGAGCCGGGCAGCACCCGGACCTCGGTGCCGGGCGTGTTCGCGGCGGGCGATATCACCGACCATGTCTACCGCCAGGCCGTGACCTCGGCCGGGATGGGCTGCATGGCGGCGCTGGATGCCGAACATTTCCTGGCGGCGCAGGATGCCGAACAGGGCACGGCCACGGCCGAACAGGCCGCGACAGCCTGAACGCGCGCGCCATCACGCTTGGCGGTCCCTGTCTGGCCCGTTAACCTTGTGCTGACGGGATCAGGGCTAAGGGAAACCCCATGGCACGTTACCAGAGGCGAGAGGCGGGTGATCCGCTGGGTCTGTTCACCGCCGCCGGCGCGGCCCGGCCGGATTTCCAGATCGGCTATGTGGCCGGGCGCTACCTGCTTTTGTGCTTCATGGGCTCCAGCGCGGCGCCGGGCTGGGACGGTGCCATGCGCTGCCTGCAGGCGCGCCGCGCGCTGCTGGATGACCGCTTCGCCAGCTTCTTCGGCATCAGCATCGACCGGCAGCATGATGCCAGCCGCGCCGGCATTGCGGACCAGCTGCCCGGCATCCGCTTTCTGATCGATACCGACCGCAGCGCCAGCATGGCCAATGGCGCGCTGCCGGTCGATGCGGTGGGGCAGGCGGTGTCCTATCGGCGGTTCTGGATGCTGGTCGATCCCATGCTGCGGGTCATCGCCACACTGCCCTTTGCCGGCCCCGATGGCGGGGCGGGTGCTGCACTGGACCTGCTGGCGGCGCAACCGCCGCTGGACCGGTTTTGCGGCGTGACCCAGCAGGCGCCGGTTCTGGTGCTGCCCCGGGTGTTCGAGCCCGCGCTTTGTGCCGATCTGATTGCGCGATACCGGGCACAGGGCGGGGTGCAATCCGGCTTCATGCGCGCGGTGGATGGCCGCACGGTGGGCATGCATGATCCCGGCTTCAAAAGCCGCCGAGACCTGCTGATCCAGGACGAAGCCACCATCACCACGCTGAAGAACCGCATCCTGCGCCGCGTGGTGCCGGAAATCGCCAAGGCGCACATGTTCCAGGCCACCCGGATGGAGCGGTATCTGGTGGCCTGCTATGACGCCGCCGAAAAGGGCCATTTCGCCCCGCACCGGGACAACACCACCCCCGGCACCGCGCATCGCCGCTTTGCCGTCTCGGTCAACCTGAACGATGACTTCGAGGGCGGAGAGGTCTCTTTTCCGGAATTCGGTCCGCGCGGCTATCGCGCCCCGGCCGGCGGCGCGGTGGTGTTTTCCTGCGCGCTGCTGCACAGCGTCGCGCCGGTCACCGGCGGGGCGCGTTTCGCTTTCCTGCCGTTCCTTTATGACGAAGCGGCGGCCAGGCTGCGCGACGCCAACCTGCACACGGTCGATGCCAGCGGCGCCTTGCCAGAGGGCAGGCAGGCCGCGCCGGTGGCGCCCCTGTCGGGCACAGCCGGCTAGATCATGCCTGCCCGGGGCGCGCTACCGGTTCCGGGGTCTTCGGTGTGGTCTACCGCAGGATCGGTTCCAGCGGGTCATGAAGCGGCGCCTGGCCGGGCGGGCCGAAGGCGATGGCGGGCAGGCTGTCGGGCTTGAATCGCAGGCCGCGCAGCGTGGCCTCGCTTACCCATCGGCGCCGGTCGACCACGCCGGCGGGGTCGGCCGGGGTGCCCACCTGCGCGCCACCGATGAGCGTGGCGCGGAAGTGGATTTCAACCTGGTGGAAATCGGTTGCGGGGTCGTGGAACTCGTTCACCAGGCAGGGCGCGCCGATGGCGATCTGCAGGCCGGTCTCCTCCATGACCTCGCGGCGCAGGCTGTCATGCAGCGATGCGCCCCGCTCGACCCCGCCACCGGGCACACACCACAGATCGCTGGCCTGCCCCGGCCAGGCATTCACCACCAGCAACCGGCCGCGATGCACGATGACGGCCCGCACGGCCAGCCGCGGGCCCGATCGCGCCGATGTGAGCGCCGGCACCGGCGGGTCGGTGAATTGCCGCATGATCAAGCCTTTCGTCCGGACAGCGGGACCTCTATATCCCCGACATGCGTGTTCTGGCCATCATTCTGAGTTTCCTGGGAGCCCCCGCCATGGCGGATTGCGTTGTGTTGCTGCATGGTCTGTCGCGCAGCGAGTCGTCGATGCGTCTGCTGGGCGAGACGCTGGACTATCACGGCTATACCGTGATCAACGAGGGCTATCCGTCCAATGACGCGCCGATCGGTGATCTGGTCGGGCATGTCGGCGCGGCTGTGGCGCAGTGCGAGGATCAGACGGTGCATTTCGTCACGCATTCGATGGGGGGCATCCTGCTGCGTGCCTGGCTGGCAGAGAACCGGCCCGCGCAGATGGGCCGCGTGGTGATGCTGGCCCCGCCCAATCATGGCTCTGAAATCGTGGACAACATCGCCCAGACCGACGCCTTCCCGGCGCTGCGCGATGTCTTCGCGTTCCTGCAGGGGCCGGCGGCGCTGGAACTGGGCACCGACCCGGCGTCTGCACCCAACCAGTTGCCGGCGGTGGATTTCGACCTTGGCGTGATTGCCGGAAACCGCGCGGTAAACCCGCTGGGCCCGATGCTGATCGATGGCGAGAATGATGGCAGCGTGTCGGTGGAAAGCACACGGGTCGAAGGGATGGTGGATCACATCGTCCTGCCTGTGACGCATACGATGATGATGATGAACCCGCTGGTGATGGCGCAGGTGCTGGAATTCCTGCGTAACGGCGCCTTCGATCACGGCATCACCCTGGGCGCGGCGCTGCGCAAACTGGCCAATCCGTAGCAGGCGGCGCGCGCGGGTGCTCCCGCGCGCCGGCCGCGCCCTGAAGGGCGCATCCG
>SKHK01000207.1 GCA_007117005.1 Paracoccaceae bacterium | reverse complement strand
GGGGCGCGGTGTCGTCACCCTGCGGCGCCTCGTTCAATTCCTCAGCCTGTGTCTGCGCGGTGTTCTGGTGCGGCTGTGCCATCTGATCCTCTTGTCATTCCGACGCCCGCCCACTGAGCATCCGCCCAACCAGCTGCGCCGTGTAATCGACGATCGGAACGATGCGGCCGTAATTCAGGCGCGTGGGGCCGATCACGCCCACCGCTCCGATGATTCGTCGGTCGGCATTGATATAGGGAGAAACCACCAGAGTGGAACCCGTCAGCGAAAAGAGCCGGTTCTCTGACCCGATGAAAATGCGCACCCCTTCGCCGTCCTCGGTCAGTTCAAGAACCTCCGCGATATCGCGCTTGCGCTCCAGATCGTCGAAGAGTTCGCGAATGCGGGTCAGGTCCTCGGCCTCGCCCTTCTCCAGCAGATTGGCCCGTCCGCGCACGATCAGACGTTCCTGCGGCTCGCCCTCGTTTTCCCAAAGCGCCAGGCCGCGTTCGACCAGATCGCGCGCCAGCGTGTCGATCTCTTGCCGCCGGCGCTGGATCTCGGTGCGGATACGGCGACGCAGGTCGCCCATGCCCAGACCATCGGCAAAGGCGTTGAGGAAATTCGCCGCCTCCCGCATGGTCGAGGGCGGCAGACCCGGCGGCGGGGTAAAGACCCGGTTTTCGACATGTCCATCGGCAAAGACCAGCACCACCAACGCACGGTCTGCGGTCAACGAGACAAATTCGATATGCTTCAGCGGCGCTTCATGCTTTGGCGCCAGTACCAGACTGGCACCCTGGGTGATGGATGACAACGCCTTGCCCACGGTTTCCAGCATGCTGCCCAGGTCCTGTTCGTTCGAAAGGCGGGTGGCATCCAGTTTTTCGCGGTCAGCGGCGGTGACGGGGTCTACCTCCAGCAGGCCATCGACGAACAACCGCAACCCCCCCTGCGTGGGAATGCGCCCTGCCGAAACATGCGGGCTTTCCAGTAGCCCCATGTATTCCAGATCCTGCATGATGTTGCGGATCGTGGCGGCAGACAGCTTCTCGCTGAAATTGCGCGTCAGCGTGCGGGACCCCACAGGATTGCCGCTTTCCAGATAGCCTTCGACCACGCGGCGAAACACCTCGCGCGTGCGGTCGTTCATCTGTGACAGTAGCGGCTGATTATCCTGCATGCTTGCGAATGTTGGGTGCCATGCCAGTGCTGTCAAGCCGGGTTGCATTGCCAGCGGCGGGGTTGATATTGGGCAGCGAAACAACAGGAATTCAGCCAATGCGCCCTTCAGGCAGACAATTGAACGAAATGCGCCCTATCAGCATGGAAACCGGCATCCAGCGCCACGCCGAAGGGTCATGCCTGATCCGCGTGGGCGGGACAGAGGTTCTGTGCAGCGCCTCGCTGGAGGACCGCACACCGCCATTTCTGAAAAACACCGGTCAGGGCTGGGTGACGGCGGAATACGGGATGCTGCCCCGCGCCACCACCTCGCGCAATCGGCGAGAGGCGGCATCCGGCAAGCAGACGGGCAGAACCACTGAAATTCAACGGCTTATTGGCCGGTCCCTGCGCGCCTGCCTGGACCGGCACGCGCTGGGCGAACGGCAGATCACCATCGACTGCGATGTCATCAACGCCGATGGCGGCACGCGCTGCGCGGCCATCACGGGCGGCTGGGTGGCGCTGCGCCTGGCCACATTGCGGATGCTGAAGGCCGGGGTGCTGAGCACGGACCCGCTGATAGGGCATGTGGCCGCCGTGTCCTGCGGGATCTTTGCGGGCCAGGCAGTGCTGGATCTGGATTATGCCGAAGACAGCGAGGCCGGCGCGGATGGCAATTTCGTGATGCGCGACGATGGCCGCCTGGTGGAGGTGCAGCTTTCGGCAGAGGGATCGGTCTTTTCCCGCGCGCAGCTTTCCGAGCTGATGGATCTGGCAGAGGGCGGCGCGGCGCAGCTGGTCGCCGCGCAGGCGGATGCCGTCGCCAAGGCTATTGGCTGATGGGCGAGCGGGACAATCGGCGCCTGCTGATCGCCACCCATAACGCGGGCAAGATGGAAGAGATGCGCGCGCTGATGGCACCGCATGGCATCAGCGTGGTCTCGGCCGCCGAACTGGGTCTGCCAGAGCCGGAAGAGACCGAGGATACCTTTGTCGGCAACGCCCGTATCAAGGCGCAGGCGGCCGCCCGGGCAACCGGCCTGCCCGCCCTGGCCGACGACAGCGGGCTGGAGATCGACGCGTTGGACGGCGCGCCCGGGGTGCGCACGGCGGATTGGGCGGAAACGGAAAACGGGCGGGATTTCGGGCTGGCCATGAGGCGCGCACATGAGGCGCTTGCCGCCTGCGGGGCGCCGGAACCCTGGGCGGCGCGGTTTCAGTGCACGCTGGTACTGGCCTGGCCTGATGGTCAGGACGCGGTTTTCAGCGGCAGTGCCGAAGGCTCGGTGGTCTGGCCGCCGCGCGGGCGCGAGGGGCATGGCTATGACCCGATGTTCCTACCCGCCGGCCATGATCGGACCTTTGCCGAACTGACCGATGCCGAAAAGAACGCCATCAGCCACCGGGCAAAGGCCCTGTCGGCGCTGGTGGAAAGCGAGGTATTCAACGCATGGGTCCGGCACCCCTGACGACGGCGCAGCATGCCAGCGCGGCCGAGGACTGGCGCAACGCAGGCTTCGGCCTTTACATCCACTGGCCGTTTTGCGCGGCGAAATGCCCCTATTGCGATTTCAACAGCCATGTCGTTTCCCGCATCGATGAAGACGATTGGGCCGGCGCCTATCTGGCAGAGATCGATCGCATCGCCGCGCTGACCGGCGACCGTATCCTGCACAGCGTTTTTTTCGGCGGGGGCACACCCTCGCTGATGTCGCCGGCGCTTGTCGCGCGGGTGCTGGACCGGGTTTCGCGCCGCTTTCGCCTTCGCAACGATATCGAGATCACGCTGGAGGCCAATCCCACATCCTCTGACGCTGCGCGGTTTCAGGGTTTTGCGGATGCCGGTGTGAACCGTTTTTCGCTTGGTTTTCAGGCACTTGACGACGATGATCTGCACCGGCTTGGCCGTCTGCACAGCGCCGCCGACGGGCTGCGCGCCTACGAGGCCGCGCGCAGCGCAGTGGCGCGCGTCAGTTTTGACCTGATCTATGCCAGGCAGGGGCAGGGCATCGACGCCTGGCAGGCAGAGCTTTCGCGTGCGCTGGACCTGGGCCCGGATCATCTGTCGCTTTACCAACTGACCATCGAGGACGGCACGGTTTTTGCCGAACGGCACAGGCGGGGATTGTTGCGCGGTTTGCCGGATGAAGACACTGCCGCCACGCTCTATGAGATGACCGCCGAGGCCTGCGCTGCGCGGAATCTTATGGGCTATGAGGTGTCAAATTTCGCTTATGAAGGCGCGGAATCGGCCCATAATCTGATTTACTGGCGCAGCGGAGACTTTGCAGGCATCGGCCCGGGGGCGCACGGACGGCTGACCATTGGCGAAAACCGCTTGGCAACAGAGGCGATAAGGGCACCATTTCAATGGCTTGACGCTGTCCGCCAAAAGGGAATCGGCGATCTGGCCTTGGTGCCGCTGGACCGGGAAGAGCAGGGTATGGAGCTGCTGCTGATGGGGCTTCGGCTTGCCGAGGGGGTAAGCCTGACGCGCTTTCAGACCCTGACAGGCACCATGCCCCTGGGTGAAAAACTGGATGACCTGAGCCGCAGCGGCCATCTTTGGCAGCGTGGCGAGCGGATCGGCGCCACCCTGCGCGGCAGGATGGTCCTTAATTCCCTGATCGCCGAAATCGTCTGAATGACCCGCCCGGAGCGCGGTTCCCCAACGTGATCAACGGCTGGAAAGCAGCTGGCAAAGCTGGTCCAGTTCCTCGAGACTGTCATACCGGATCGACAGCTTGCCGGACCCATCCGCGCGATGATCGATCAGAACCTGCATGTCCAACGCGGCGGTCAGATCTCCCTCCAGCACCTTTGTATCAGCGTCCTTGCCGGGCTTGGCGGGTTTCGGTGCGGCTGCGGTCTTGCCGGACTGGCTTTCCCGCACCATCGCCTCTGTCGCCCGAACGGAAAGCCCTTGTGCAACAATGCGTTGCGCCATGGCAGAGGACGCATCACCAGCCGTGATCAAGGCGCGTGCGTGACCGACGCTCAACGCCCCGTCGGCAAGAAGCGCCTGCACATCGCCCGGCAGCGTCAGCAGCCGCATCGCGTTGGTAATATAACTGCGGCTTTTCCCCAGGGCGGCCGCCAGCTTCTCCTGCGTATGGCCGAAGGTGTCGATCAGTTGCCGATAGCCCATCGCCTCTTCTATCGGATCCAGATCGGCGCGCTGGATATTCTCGATGATGGCGATCTCAAGAACCTCCTGGTCATCAAGATCCCGCACGATCACCGGCACCTGATGCAGCGGAATGCTCTGCGCCGCGCGCCAACGTCTTTCGCCCGCAACGATCTGATACGCGCCTTGTACACCTGGCAATGGACGCACGATCAGCGGCTGCAATATCCCCCGATCCTCGATCGAGCGTGCGAGCTCTTCCAGCGCTTCGGGGCGGAAACTGCGGCGTGGCTGATTCGGATTGGGGTGCAACAGGTCCAGCGGCACCGCGGTGACAGTCAGGCCCCCCGTGCCAACCGATCCAGCCCCCTGCGCCGGCGTGTCGGCGCCGATATCGGCCATGAGAGCCGACAGCCCGCGCCCCAACCCCCGGCGCCCCTTTGCTTGCTCGCTCATGCCAGAACCTCTTTGCGGATGTTTTCGTTGTTCTTCATGACTTCCTGCGCCAGGTCCCGATATGCGCGCGCGCCTTTCGAATTCGAATCATAGGCCAGGATCGGCAACGCATAGGACGGCGCCTCGCTCAGCCTGACATTTCTGGGAATGACAGTCTGGAAAACAACATCCCCCAATGTGTTGCGCGCATCCTTTTCCACCTGTTGCGACAGGTTGTTGCGGGCGTCATGCATCGTCAGCAGAACACCCTCTATCCGCAGGGCTGTGTTGGCCTGCTCCCTGATATCACGAACGGTAATCAGAAGGTGCGACAACCCCTCCAGCGCAAAGAATTCACTTTGCAGCGGGATAAGAACGGAATGAGAGGCGACAAGCGCGTTCACCGTCAGCAGGTTCAGCGACGGCGGGCAATCGATGAAACAGTAATCGAACTGCGCTCTCAGATCGCGCTGATTGCGCAGGCGGTCATGCAGCAGAAAGCTGCGCCTGCTCACGCTTTGAAGCTC
>SKHK01000296.1 GCA_007117005.1 Paracoccaceae bacterium | reverse complement strand
TTGCAGAACAGCGCGATCTTGGCGCGTTCCTTGTCCGGGATGGGGTGTTCGGATCGGCAGACCAGCACATCGGGCGCCAGACCGATGGATTGCAACTCCTTGACCGAATGCTGGGTGGGTTTGGTCTTCAGCTCGCCACTCGCCGACAGATAAGGCAACAGCGTCAGATGCATCAGGATGCACTGGCCGCGCGGGCGTTCATGGATGAACTGGCGGATCGCCTCGAAAAACGGCAGCCCCTCGATATCGCCCACGGTGCCGCCGATCTCGCATAGCATGAAATCGGCGTCATCCGCGCCGATCGCCAGAAAGTCCTTGATTTCATTGGTCACGTGGGGGACCACCTGGATGGTCTTGCCCAGATAGTCGCCGCGCCGCTCGTTCTCCAGCACGTTCATGTAGATACGCCCGGAGGAAATGGAATCGGTCTTGCGCGCCGGCACACCGGTGAAGCGTTCGTAATGGCCCAGGTCCAGGTCGGTCTCGGCCCCGTCATCGGTGACGAAGACCTCGCCGTGTTCAAAGGGCGACATGGTGCCGGGGTCGACGTTCAGATAGGGGTCCAGCTTTCGCAGCCGCACGGTAAAGCCGCGCGCCTGCAACAGTGCCCCCAGCGCGGCCGAGGCCAGCCCCTTGCCAAGCGACGACACCACCCCGCCGGTGATGAAGATATACCGCGCCATGTCCAGAAAACCCCCGCATAAAGCGCGCCAGAATGCGCCCGCCACGGGAGATGAGCCATAACCCATCAGCCCGCCCGGGGCAAGCCCGGCGCCAGATGATGTTTCACAAAGGGGCAGCGCCCCAAGCGATGGTGTGGTGTCAGTCCTCGCGCGGCGGCACCAGCGGGGCGTCGCCACCCAGGGGCGGCAGCACCACATCCGGGTCCGCGCTGGGCGCGGGCGCCGTTGCCGGGCGTTCCACGCCGATGCGGTCCAGCACCGAGGTATCGGCGCTTTGCTGCGCGGCAAAGACGGTCAGCGTCAACGAGGTGACAATGAACGCCACCGCCAGTGCCCAGGTCGCCTTTGCCAGCCCCGTCAGCGGCGGGCGGCTGGCCTGCGGCCCCATGCCACCCCCGCCGATGCCCAGCCCGCCCCCTTCGGAGCGCTGCAGCAGCACCACGGTGATCAGCGCCAGCGCAAGAAGCAGGTGGATGATGAGGACGACGTTCTGCATGGATTAGCGACCCTGAGCCAAGTTCGCGCCTATCTATGCCCAGCCCGGCAAGGGCGCAACCCCCGATGCCCGCACCAGCCCCGCTCACAGACCGCGCCTCAACCATACCCCGCGGACTTGCCCCCGCCTTTCCGGCGCCAAATTCCTGCCCTCTTATACACCCAACATGCCGGCAGCGCCGCCCTGGCCCACCCAGAAGAACGGAGTATCCCATGGCCGCTCTTTTCCTGACCCGCCTGCGCCGGAAACTCTGGCGCGAGCGCCGCCGTCTGGCCTTCGTGGCACTGTGCATGGGTGCAGCGGGATACCTGGGCAACATGCATTTCGACATGACCGTTATGGGCCTGGACAGAGCGCTGGTCATGGGGCTGGTCTATGCGCTGGTTTTCACCCCGCCTGCGCTGCTGATGGCGCTGCTGATACCCGGCTGGCGGTTCTCGGCGGAAGTCGTTGCGGCGGCCTTCCTGATCTTCGGCATCGCCGGCGCCTATGACCCCGCCTACAACCTGAGTGCCCTGGCGCAAGGCAAAACCATCTGGATGGTCCTGCTCAGCTTCGTGGCAGTCTCGCATCTTTATACCTCCACCCTGCTGGACGGGATAACCATCGCGTCGCCCAAAACCCGGCGCAGGGGCTGGTCACGCCTGCCCGCGCAGGTGCTGTGGGACGGGATCGTGGGTACGCCGCCGCACAAGGACCGGCTGGCCAACGCCGAAAACACCGTCAGCCTGGACTATCTGGAACCGGGCCAGCCGCATCGCCGCTGGGTAGAACGATTCGACAAGATAACGCTGCTGGAAGAACACCAGTTCGTGCAGGAAATCGACGCGCCGCATGGCATCCGCTTTCAGTGGCAGACTGTCACGGCCGAGGCAGGCGTAGGCTTCGCCAACGGGGAAAAGCAGGTTCGCATCACCGACAAGGGCCGCTGGCGGCGTATCGATATGTGCTGCGCGCCCGACCGCCTGCCGCTGCGGCTATGGGTGCAGACATGGCTGGACGACGGCATGGGCCGGATGCTGGACCGCGACCTGAACACGCTGGAACGCCGCGCGGCCGCGCCTGCCCAGTCAGGGCCGCAGGGCGCGCAACCCGCCTGACGGCACGCCGGGCCAGCCGCGTTTTCCCGGTTTCCCCTGCCCAGCCGGCCCGCTATACCGCGCGGGGTTTGACCGATAGGCGGGGAAAAGCGGATGGCCAATGTCGTGGTGGTGGGCGCCCAGTGGGGTGACGAGGGCAAGGGCAAGATCGTCGACTGGCTGTCGGAACGCGCCGATGTGATCGCGCGGTTTCAGGGCGGGCACAATGCCGGGCACACGCTGGTGGTGGATGGCACGGTCTACAAGCTGCACGCCCTGCCCTCTGGCGTGGTGCGCGGCGGCAAGCTTTCGGTCATCGGCAATGGCGTGGTGTTGGACCCATGGCATCTGATGCGCGAGATCGAGGGCATCCGCGCCCAGGGGGTGGAGATCACGCCGAAAACGCTGATGATCGCCGAAAACACGCCGCTGATCCTGCCCATCCATGGCGAGCTGGACCGCGCCCGCGAGGAAGCCGCGCGCGCCGGCACCAAGATCGGCACCACCGGGCGCGGCATCGGCCCCTGCTATGAGGACAAGGTCGGCCGCCGCGCGGTGCGCGTGGCCGATCTGGCCGATGATGCCACGCTGGTGGCGCGGGTGGACCGCGCGCTGCAACACCATGACCCCCTGCGCCGGGGGCTGGGCATCGACCCGGTGGACCGTGATGCACTGCTGGCCGCGCTGCGCGCCATCGCGCCGCAGATCCTGCCCTTCGCCGCCCCCGTCTGGCAGGTGATGACCGAGGCACGGCGCAAGGGCCGGCGCATCCTCTTCGAGGGCGCGCAGGGCGCGTTGCTGGATATCGACTTCGGCACCTATCCCTTCGTCACCTCGTCGAATGTCATCGCCGGGCAGGCGGCCACCGGTGTGGGCCTGGGGCCGGGGGCCATCGACTATGTGCTGGGGATCGTGAAAGCCTATACCACCCGCGTCGGCGAAGGCCCCTTTCCCACCGAACTGAACGATGATGATGGCGAAAGGCTGGGCCAGCGCGGGCATGAATTCGGCACCACCACCGGGCGCAAGCGGCGCTGCGGCTGGTTCGATGCCTGTCTGGTGCGCCAGACCTGCGCGACCTCGGGCATGCGCGGCATCGCCCTGACCAAGCTGGACGTGCTGGACGGATTCGAACGGCTGCGCATCTGCACGGGCTACGATCTGGACGGGCAGCGGCTGGACTACCTGCCCACGGCGGCCGAAGCGCAGGCGCGCTGCACCCCGATCTACGAGGAAATGCCGGGATGGACGGAATCCACCGAAGGGGCGCGCAGCTGGGCTGACCTGCCGGGCAATGCTGTGAAATACGTGCGCCGGATCGAAGAGTTGATCAACTGCCCGGTGGCGCTACTTTCCACCTCGCCAGAGCGTGACGATACCATCCTGGTGACCGATCCTTTCGCCGACTGACCCTTTCGCCGCCCGATCCGTTCGCCCGAAGGCCCCGGCCCGCGCATCAACCCAAAGGCCCACCGATGTCCCTGTCCTGGAAAGCCCGCCGCCGCTGGTCGATCTTCATCCTTGTGGTGGCGCTGCCGCTCTATGTGGTGGTTGTGGTCAATGTGATCGACCTCTTCGACCGGCCACCCTTCTGGCTTGAACTGGTGATCTATGTCGCGCTGGGCATCGTCTGGGCGCTGCCGCTGAAAGCCGTTTTCAAGGGTGTGGGCCAGCCGCAGCCAGAGGAAGAACGCGAAGGCACCGGTAGCGGATCAGCGGATCGCCCGGGCGGTCGTTCAGCCGGGCGCTGACAGCAGCCTGCTGGTATCAGGAACGCGTAAAGCCCGCCGTTCAGCCGCGGCGGCTGTCCTGGCGGCTGGCACGACACGCCCAATGGGGCCGATCAAACCCTGTTCGTCATCCGCTGCCCTTCCCCGTCGGCCTGATCGGCACCCGGCGTCAGTCCTGAGCGGCAAAGCGCCGTGCCGGTTCGGCAAAGGCCGAATCCGCGCTCAGTTCGAACTGGCCACGACGGGCGCGGCGCAGCTTGCCCTCGCGCATCAGCATGCCGAAGGCCCGCAGCAGGTTTTCGCGGCTGCGCGTGACCGGGGTTTCGGTCGCCATGACATAGCGCATGACCTGCGGCCGTGTGAACTCGTCCAGCCCCTCGACATGGGTGATATAGGCCGCCGCGGCCTCCACCATCTCGATCACCGTGGTCAGATGCATGGGGGCGACGAAATCGGTGTAGCCGCGCCCGATCTGGGCGCGCGGCATCTCGGTTTCCTCGTCGAACAGTTCCTCCATCGCCAGCGCGGACGCGGCTACGCGGCGCGGGCGCACCACTTCCAGCGTCTCGGGCCGGTCGATGCGCTGTTCGGACACCAGCACCAGCGGCGGCTGGCTGGCCTTCGGCCGCTCGCTGCGCGGGGTGGTGGGACGGACGGGGCGGCGGGGGGCGGCCTCGTCTTGCTCCGCGGGCGCCGGGCCGCGCACGCTGTGCTCCAGATCCTGGCGATAGGGGGCGGTGTCATCCTCGTCACGGGCGGCGGCGCCGGACCGGCCGGCCGCCTCTGCCTCGGCGCGGGTTGCGGCCACAGCGGCCTTGAGATGCGCAATGGTCGATTGCCGCCGCTGCGCATCGGCGCCGGAAAGGGCGGTATCAGCCTGCCGTGACAAACGGTCCAGCGAGGGCTCGCCCGTGCCATCGACAAAAGCCTGACGGCCAGCCCGGGACTGGGCGTCACGCAACGAGGCGGCATCGCGCTCGATCTCGGCAAGCGCGCTGACCAGGGTCGCTTCGTCTTCGTCATTCAGGCCGGAATCACCCAGCGCCGCGGCAACCTCTGCCTCGACAGTATCGCGCGCGCGCTCCGCCTCGGCGCGCTCCGCTTCTTCAGCCGCCAGGCGCTCCGCCTCGGCGCGCTCTGCCTCTTCAGCCGCCAGGCGCTCAGCCTCGGCGCGCTCCGCTTCTTCAGCCGCCAGGCGTTCCGCCTCGGCGCGCTCCGCCTCTTCAGCCGCCAGGCGCTCAGCCTCGGCGCGCTCTGCCTCTTC
>SKHK01000199.1 GCA_007117005.1 Paracoccaceae bacterium | reverse complement strand
GCGGTGTGTGCAGCGGGTGCGGGCCGTCGTCAAAGGTCAGCGCGACCAGCGGCCGTGTGGTCTCGACCGCGTTCAGATGCACCAGGCCGTGATCGCGTGCCGCCACGGGCACAGCAGTGCTGGCCTGTGCCGATGTAGTTCCGGCAAGCATACTGAGTGGCCCTGCCGCGCCACCAAGGCACAGCAAGCCTATGCCGGAGAGCACGCTCCGACGATCTGGATATGTCACACGATCCCCCGAAAGTGTGTATGGCAGCTACCGCGAGTCCTAAGGCGCCGTCAGGGCCGCGGCAAAGGTGAATCGCACAAGGGATTGCGCGCCCCTAGTGGCGCAGCGCATGAAAAGCGCAATATATTGAAAGATCAGCAGTTTCCGGCTCAAGGCGCGTTGCAGCCATGCAACACCACGCCTGCCCGGAAAGTGGCCAGCCGCGGTAACGCAGGCCTCAAGGGGGCGTGATCCCGTTGCGTCGGGGCGAATCGCCCTCGCCGGAACGCGGTTTCACAGCCTGTCGCGCAGCGAAAACCACAGCATCGCCGCCACCAGCAGCGGCGTGCGCAGCATGGTGCCGCCGGGAAAGGGCAGCGTGGGTACGCTGGCCATCAGGTCAAAGCGTTCGGCCTGGCCCGCCACAGCCTCGGCCAGCAGCTTGCCGCCCAGAGTGCCCATCGCCACCCCGTGCCCCGAATAGCCCGAGGCCGACAGGACATTCCCCGCCAGCCGTTCGAAATGCGGCATGCGGTTGACGGTGATGCCCAGCGTGCCGCCCCAGGCATGGGTGATCTCGATATCCTTCAGCTGCGGATAGATCGCCGCCATCGGCGCACGCACCTTTGCCGCGATATCGGCCGGAAAGCGGTAGCCATAGCTTTCGCCGCCGCCGAACAGCAGGCGATTATCCTCGCTGAAGCGGAAATAGTTGATGACGAACTTGCTGTCGGCCACGGCATGGCCGCCCTTGATGATGCCATCGCGCTCGCCATCGCTCATTGGCCGGGTGGCGGCGATAAAGTTGTTGATGGGCATGACCCGCGCCGCCACGCGCGGCTGCAGATTGCCCAGATAGCCGTTGCAGCCCAGCGCCACGAACCGCGCGCTGATCTGTGAGTGCTCAGTGCTGACGCGCGCCGGGTCGCCCTGATCCAGCGCCGTGACGCGGGACCGCTCGAACAGGCGCACGCCCGCGGCCTGCGCCGCCCGTGCCAGGCCAAAGGCATAGCGCAGCGGGTGCAGATGGCCCGAGCCCATGTCGATATCACCGCCGTGATAGGCCGGCGAGCCGACCATGGCGCGCATTTCCTCGCGCGACAGCGGGCGGATACGGTCATAGCCGTAATCGCGCGCCAGCCTCTCGGCGTATTCATGCTGCTCGGCCACATAACCGGGCTTGTGCGCGGCATGGATGATCCCGTCGCGCCAGCCGGCATCGGGCGCGTGCCGGGCTGCCAGATCGCGCACCAGCGTGACCGATTCCACCGAAAGGTCCCACAGCGCACGGGCCACCGTCTTGCCCAGTTTCCCCTCCAGCCAGTCCTGATCCTGCCGCTGACCTGTGCCCACCTGCCCCCCGTTGCGGCCAGAGGCGCCAAAGCCCAGCCGCTGCCCCTCCAGCAAGATCACGTCATAGCCACGTTCCGCCAGATGCAGCGCCGCAGACAGGCCCGTGAAGCCCCCGCCGATGACACAGACATCACAGGAAAGCGCCCCCTCGGCGCGGGGCTGAAGGGGCAGGGGCGTTGCGGTTTCCGCGTACCACGAGGCCGGGTATTCCCCGGGCCGGTCATTGGCGGTCAACAGGTCCATCAGGCGGCCTTCAGCATCCCCTCGGCCTGCATCCGGGCATGCGCCTCGTCCAGCGCGGTGGTGATGCGGTCCATCAGGATATCGATCTCGTCCGTGGTGATCACCAGCGGCGGCGAAATCACCATGCGGTCCCAGACATGGCGCATGATGACGTTGTTGGCGAAACACCGCTCCCGCGTGATGAAGCCCGCCGTGCCGGGGTCGGGGAAGGCCGCGCGCGCGGCCTTGTCCGGCGTCAGCGCCAGCGATCCCATCAGCCCCACCAGCTTCGTCTCGCCCACCAGCGGGTGATCGGCCAGCGCATGCCAGCGCCGCGCCAGATGCGGGTGCGCCACATCGCGCACATGGTCGACGACGCGCTCCTCTTCCAGCAGGCGCAGGTTCTCCAGCGCCACGGCGGCGCAGACCGGATGGCCGGAATAGGTATAGCCGTGGTTGAATTCGTCGCCGGCGATCACATCCGCCACCTCGTCGCAGACGATCGAGGCGCCGATGGGCGCATAGCCCGAGGACAGGCCCTTTGCCACCGTCATGACATGCGGCCGGATGCCATAGGTCTGGCAGCCGAACCAGTTGCCGGTACGGCCGAAACCGGTGATCACCTCATCGGCGATCAGCAGGATGTCATGGGCGTCGCAGATGCGCTGGATCTCGGGCCAGTAGCTATCCGGTGGCACAATCACCCCGCCCGCGCCCTGCACCGGCTCGGCGATGAAGGCGGCAACGCGACCCTCGCCCAGTTCGGCGATCTTTGCTTCCAGTTGGCGGGCGCAGGCCAGACCGAAATCCTCGGGGCTCATGTCGCCCCCCTCGAGGAACCAGTTGGGCTGGTCGATATGCTCGATATCCGGGATCGGCATGCCGCCCTGCGCATGCATCGCCACCATGCCCCCCAGACTGCCGCTGCCCACCGAAGAGCCGTGATAGGCGTTCTTGCGGCTGATGATGACCTTCTTTTCCGGCTTGCCCTTGCGCGCCCAGTAATGGCGAACCAGCCGGATATTGGTGTCATTCGCCTCTGACCCGGAACCGGCGAAGAAGACATGGTTCAGATCGCCCGGCGCCAGTTCGGCCAACCGCGCGGCCAAGGCGATGGCGGGCACATGGCTGGTCTGGAAGAAGGTGTTGTAATAGGGCAGTTCGCGCATCTGCCGCGCCGCCACTTCGGCCAGCTCGTGCCGGCCATAGCCGATGTTGACGCACCACAGGCCCGCCATGCCGTCGATGATCCGCGCGCCCTCGCTGTCGGTCAGCCACACACCCTCGGCCCGGGTGATGATGCGCGCGCCCTTGGCGGCCAGGCCGTGACCGGCGGTGAACGGGTGCATGTGATGGGCAGCGTCCAGCGCCTGAAGCTCGGCAGTGGGCAGGTGGTTGGTGATCGGCTTCATGACATCCCTCATTGCGGCACACGGATCTGGTGGCAGGATAGGGTCGATGGTCGATCTTGGCAATGTGATTTGATCAAATTCGGCCGGCGCCCTGACGTCGCGTCCCGCTTGCGCGGCACAGGGCCCGTCGCCACGCTTTGGCCAGACCAGCCGGATACACCTGCGATGCCCACGGATACCGATCCCGCCACCGAACCCA
The DNA here is from genome assembly GCA_007117005.1 of Paracoccaceae bacterium. Classification (GTDB taxonomy): domain Bacteria; phylum Pseudomonadota; class Alphaproteobacteria; order Rhodobacterales; family Rhodobacteraceae; genus Pararhodobacter. Next base: position 14,619 of record SKHK01000199.1, on the reverse strand, counting down.
CCTCGGAAACGGTCACCGAAACCGTCGCCTTCTCCGCCGGGGCGGCGCCCCTCAAGGGGCGGCTCTTCATGCCACGGAATGACCCGAAGCGCGCCATTCTGCTGAGCGGCGCAACCGGCGTGCGCGCTGGCTTCTACGCACCCTTCGCCGCTTGGCTGGCGCAGGAAAAACAGGCGGCGGTGCTGACATGGGATTACCGCGATTTCGGCGCCTCCGGCCAGCCCTACGGCTCGAAAGCCACGATGACCGACTGGGGCATTCACGATGCCACCGCGGCCCGAATCCACCTGCGCACCCGCTTCCCCGGCCTGCCGCTCTGGGTGATCGGCCATTCGCTGGGCGGCCTGGCCCTGCCCTTCCAGCCCGGCCTGCAGGACATCGCCCGCGTCATCGCCATCGCCGCCGGGCCGGTGCGGGTGCGCGACCACCCCTGGCCCTTTCGCGCGCAGGCCTGGGCGCTCTGGCACCTCGTCGGCCCTCTGGCGGGTGCCTTCATGGACCACCTGCCCGGCCGCCGGCTGGGCCTGGGCAATGACCTGCCGCTACCGGTCTTCCGGCAATGGAAACGCTGGTGCACCAAAGCCGGCTCGCTGCCCGCAGACCCGGACATGCCGGCGCCCGAACGCCCCGGCCTGACGTGCCCCGTCACGCTGGTGGCGCTGGATGACGACGTGATGATCCCGCCCGCCAATGTCTGGAAACTGGCCGACTGGATGCCCGCGGCCCAAGTCCGCCAGACCCTCCTGCGCCCCACCGACCACGGCCTCGGCACCGTGGGCCACATCGCCGGCTTCGCCCCGCGCAACCGGGCGCTCTGGCCGGCGATCATCGCCTGACCCGCCCCTTCATCTTGCCCCAAATACTCACGGCGCAACGCAGCAAGCCGCGCCTCGTCGAACCAGCGCAGCTCCCTCACCATCGGCCCTCATCGGTCCGACAGGACCGATGGCGCGCGGCGACCCCTCGATGGGGTCGGCGCGCGCGCCCCCGTCCCCTGAGCTTTGCGCCTCAGCTTTTCGGCTTGTCGTCGTAATCGTCGCGCAAAATGCGGCGACTGTCGCCCTCGGGGTCGTCATACATCCCCTTCTTGAGCGTCCACCAGAAGGCCAGAAGCCCCATCAGCCCCAGTCCAAGCGATACCGGGATCAAGATCCCCAGAACGTCCATGGTCCTCTCCCCGCGCCCGTCCTCAGGCGCGTGTTGTCTCCTGCCCACGTCTGCCCAGACGCAGCGCGTTCAGCGAAACGCTGATCGACGAGACCGACATGATCGCCGCCGCCCACAGGGGCGTGGCATAACCGAAAAGCGCGATCGGAACAAACACCAGGTTGTAAAGCCCCGACTGCCAGAAATTCTCTCGGATACGCCGAACCGCCACGCGGCTCATCGCCACCGCCCCCGCGACCGGCGCAATATCCCGGCCCAGCAGCACGATGTCGGATGCCGCGCGCGCCGCATCCAGCGCCGAGGCCGGAGAGACCGACACATCCGCCGCCGCCAGCGCCACCGTATCGTTCAGCCCGTCGCCCACCATCAGCACCTTGTGCCCCTCGGCCTGCAACGCGGCGATCTTCGCGGCCTTCTCGGCCGGCAGGGCGCCGGCCTGCCAGTGCTCGATGCCCAGACGCCGGGCCATCGCCTCGACCGCCGGGGCCACATCGCCCGAAAGCAGCCACACTGTCTTGCCCTGATCGCGCAGCGCCGCCACCACCGCCTCGGCGCCGGGCCGCAACGCGTCGGTAAAGGTAAAGCTGCGCGTCTCGTCGCCCAGGCTGAGATAGGCGCCCGTGGTCGCGGCATGGGTAGCCCCCACCCAGCCCGCACGGCCCAGCTTGACCGGCAGACCCGCCCAGTCGCCCTGCACCCCGTAGCCCGGCGCCTCGCGCAGGTCCGTCACCGGCGCGGGTGTTACCCCACGCGCCCGCAGCGCCCTGTTCAGCGCCTGCGACAGCGGGTGTGACGATGCCTCGGCCAAAGCCAGCGCCACGGCCAGATCCTCGGCCGGGTGGTCGTCCAGGTTGTCCGGTATCGGCGTGCCCATGGTCAGGGTGCCGGTCTTGTCGAAGACAACGGTGTCGACCTCGGCCAGCCGTTCCAGCGCCGTACCGTTCTTGATCAAGAGCCCCTGCCGGAACAACCGGCCCGAGGCCGCGGTGACCACCGCCGGCACCGCCAGGCCCAGCGCGCAGGGGCAGGTGATGATCAGCGTCGCCACGGCGATATTGACCGACAACCGCAGATCGCCGCCAGAAATCCACATCCAGACGATGAAGGCGCCCAGCGACAACAGCGGAATGGTCGGCGCATAGGCGCGTGCGGCGCGGTCGGCCAGCGTGGTGTATCGGTTCTTCGCCGTCTCGGCCATCGCCACCAGATCGGCCATCCGGTGCAACGACGAATCGCGCCCGGCGGCCGTCACGCGCACCGTCAGCGGGCCGGTCAGGTTGACCTCGCCGGCGTTCAACGCCGCCCCCTTTGCCTGCACCAGCGGCCGCGTCTCGCCGGTCAGGAGTGACCGGTCGGTTTCCGACCGCCCCGCCGTCACCACGCCATCCACCGGCACCCGCGCGCCCGGGCGCACCAACACCAGATCGCCGACCCGCAGCTCGGCCACCGGCACGGTTTCCTCGCGCCCATCGGCCAGCCGGATCGCGCGCGGCACCTCCAGCGCGGCCAGCTCCTGCGCGGCCGAACGCGCGGCGGCGCGGGCACGAAAGTCCAGGTAACGCCCGGCCAGCAGGAAGAAGGTCAGCATCACCACCGCCTCGAAATAGGCATGCGGCCCCGATTGCAGCGCCTCGTAGAGCGACAGCGCAAGGGTCAGCACCAACGCCAGCGCAATGGGCCCGTCCATGTTCAAACGCCCCGCCCGCAGCGCGCGGGCGGCAGAGACAAAGAACGGCCGGCCAGAGAATGCCACGGTGGGAATGGCGATGACGGCGGAAATCAGATGGAACAGGTCACGCGTGGCGTCGGTGGCGCCGGACCAGACGGCGACCGACAGCAGCATGATGTTCATCATGGCGAAACCCGCCACGCCCAGCCGCATCAGCAGATCGCGGCCCTGCCGGTCGGTTTCGGTCATGTTCAGCGTGCCGGCGTCCAGTTCATGCGCCTCGTATCCCAGCCGCTCCAGCCGGGCGGCCACGTCGCGCGCATCGACCCCGGCATCGGCCTGCACCGAGACGCGCTTAAGCGTCAGATTCACGCGTGCAGAGCGGATGCCCGGTGTCGCCTCCAGCCCGCGCTCGATGGCGCTGAGGCAGGCGGCGCAATGCGCGCCCGGCACCGACAGGACCAGCCGCGCGTCCGCCTGCGGGGCACGGGCGGCCTGATCGCAGGCCGCGCCCCCGGCCGCGCAGGCCGGGCAGGCGGATACCGAAGGGGCGTGGCTTTGCATGTCCTTCATCAGGCCCGTACCCGCCCCGGTCTAGCCGCGATGCGCAAAGGAGATGCGCTGCTGAAAGGCGGTGCCATCGGGCGCGCGCGCCTGCACGCGCAGGTTCCAGTTGCCGCTGTCCAGGCTGACCGGCGCGGTAAAGGTGCCGCGGTAATAGGTGAATTCGGGCTCGATATCATCGCGCGCATGGGTGGCGCGGCCCAGCGTGGCCTGCATCGCCGCCACCTCGACCGGGTTGCCGTCGGCATCGGTGAAATGGACATGGACCGCGTCCGGCGCCACCTCGACCGCGACTTCCCATCCCAGGGCGCGCTGGGCGGCCATGCGGTCGTCAAAGCCGCGTCCGGCGACGTAGCTGCTGGCCACTTCCAGCCCCGGAAAGGTGCTGACCGCGCTGTAGGCCATGTAGATGTTGACGCTGAACACCACCGCAAAAATGCCGATGAAGATGCCCAGAACCTTTCTGCCCGTCATGCGGAAGCCGGTTTTTTCTGGCTGGCTCATTGTCCTCTCCCGTTGAAGACCGTTTCGGAATAAATGCGTTCTGTGCCGTCGACTTCGCTGACCCAGATGCGCACCGGGGTAGAGGGGGCGCGGGCCTCGGGCGCGCCAGCGGGCGCAGTCAGATACAGGCGCTGGGTCAGTTGCTGGTCAGCCGGCACGGTGACGAACTGGCCCATCTGCCCCTCCAGCACCACGGCCATCAGCGGCTGATCGGTGACGGCCACGAAGAACTGGCGCGGCTCCGAATGCATGTTGCGGATGCGCAGATCATAGGCATTGCGCACCGAGCCGTCCGACAGCACCACATGCGTGGGGTTGCGGATGGGCGAGATCGACATGTCCACATCGGCGCGCAGGAACAGCGCCACGATCAGCCCGATGCCGATTCCGCCCCAAAGCACCGTGTAAAGCACCGTGCGCGGGCGGAAGACATGCTTCCAGACCGATATCGGCGCCTTGCCCGCCCTTTCGCGGGTTTCGTCAGAAAGCGCCAGATAGCCGATCAGGCCGCGCGGTTTGCCGATCCGGTCCATCACGTCGTCGCAAGCGTCGATGCACAGCCCGCAGGTGATGCATTCCATCTGCTGGCCATCGCGGATGTCGATGCCCATCGGGCAGACATTGACGCAGGCCATGCAGTCGATGCAATCGCCCTGCGCACCCTCTGGCGCGGTCTGGCCCTTTTTCAGCTTGCCGCGCGGCTCGCCCCGCCAGTCGCGGTAGGAGATGGTCAGCGTGTCTTCGTCCATCATCGCCGCCTGGATGCGCGGCCAGGGGCAGGCATAGATGCAGATCTGTTCGCGAAAGAAGCCGCCGAAAAAGAAGGTGGTCAGCGTCAGGATGGCGATGGTGATCAAGGCAATGGGATGGGCGTTCAGCGTCACCAGATCGCGCAAGAGTGTCGGCGCATCGGTGAAATAGAACACCCAGGCGCCGCCGGTGGCCAGGCCGATGAACAGCCACACGGTCCATTTCAGCCCGTATTTGCGAATCTTTTCCGCGTCCCATTTTTTTCGATGCAGACGCAGGCGCGCGTTGCGGTCGCCCTCGATCCAGCGCTCGACCAGGATGAACAGGTCGGTCCAGACCGTCTGCGGGCAGGCATAGCCACACCAGACCCGGCCCAGCGCCGAGGTGAACAGGAAAAGCCCGATCCCGGCCATGATCAGCAGGCCCGCGACGAAGTAGAATTCGTGCGGCCAGATCTCGATCATGAAGAAGAAGAAGCGGCGATTGGCCAGGTCCAGCAGCACCGCCTGATCCGGCATGGTGGGGCCGCGGTCCCAGCGGATCCAGGGGGTGATGTAGTAGATGGCCAGCATCGCCCCCAGAAGCCACCATTTCATGGTGCGGAAACTGCCGCTGACCCGGCGCGGAAAGATCGGCTCGCGCGCCGCGTAAAGCTGGGGGGTGTCGTCCTGGCTGCTCACTTGAGGCTCCATGATGCGCCGTCGGCGCGGATACGGGCGACCCGTCGCTGCGCGCCAGCGCCGGCAAGACCCGCCCTGTCGTCGCAGCCCCGGGCACCGCTGTCGTTGATATGGGTCAAATACCACATTGCAGATGCACCTTCTGCGTGGTCTGATGACGCGGCCCGATAAAACGCCGCCGCCCATCGACGTGCCGCGGCCTTTGGATCAGGCCGGCAAGGGCAGGCTGCACCGGCACCCCGGAAACGCGCGAACAGAACGAGGCGCGGTGCAGCCCCCGCCGGCGCCGATCAGACCGAGGTCAGACCGAGCGCCGGCATCGCTGTGCCGACATGCCGCACCCGGCAGGCCGGTAACCGTTGCATCCCGCCGCGGCGCTTACTGCCCGCCACCCAGCTGGTGGACATAGGCCGCCACCGCGCGGATCTCGGCATCGCGCAGACGGGAAGCGAAACCGGGCATGATGCCGAAACGGGAATAATAGACCGACTCGAACAGCGTGTCGTAATCGCCGCCATAGAGCCAGATCGCGGTATTCAGCGCCGGGGCGCCCTGCGCGTAATCGCCATGGCCCTCGTCGCCGTGGCAGGAAGCGCAGTTCCACTCGTAGACCTCGGCCCCAGCCTCGGCCAGGTCGGCATCATGGTCCTGGCCGGACATCCGCAGGACATAATGCACCACCTGGTCGATCTCTTCGACATCCAGCAATTCGTCCGCCCCGAAGGCCGGCATCTGCGACCAGCGCGCGAAGTCGTAGTCATCGTTGCGGATGCCGTAGCGAATGGTCTCGTGGATATCGTCGATGGTGCCGCCCCACAGCCATTCGTCGTTCAGCAGGTTGGGATAGCCCGCCGCCTGCACCCCGGCCCCACCGGCGCCGTGGCATTGCGAGCATTGCGCACGGAACACGGCCGCCCCGGCGTTTACCGCGAAGCCCCGCAATTCCGGATCGGCGCTGATGTCTTCCAGTTCGGCTTCCATCAGCCGGGTGAACCAGACCTGATTGCGTTCCTCGAAGCTGGCGATCTCGGCCGCGACCTCGCCGCGCGAGGAATAGCCAAGGATGCCCGAGGTGGCGCGGTTGACCAGCGGCCAGGCGGGGTAGAGGATCATGTAGATCACCGCCCAGATGATGGTGATGTAGAAGGTCCACAACCACCAACGCGGCATAGGGTTGTCGTATTCCTCGATCCCGTCCCAGGAATGGCCAGTGGTGGGCGGGTCCTGTTTCAGCTTTTTCTTGGGGTCCGGGTATTGCCGTTCAGCGGGTTGTACCTTGTTTTCAGGGGTTTTTTCGACCATCACTTCGCCTCTTGCTTATCGGCGTGCCTGCCAGTGCGGGGCGCGTCATGCGCCAGCGACGGCCGGTCATCATTGCGGAAGATCATGTTCGAGGTTTCCTCGTGAACTTTTTTCGAGCCGGGGCGGAACAGAAACAGCACCACCCCGACGAAAAGCGCGAACATGGTCACGGTGGACGCGATGCTGATGAAGTAACGCAGCGTGTCATAGGTCTCCATCACACGCCCCCTTACCGGCTGGGATCCGGCACGAAGGTGGAGAAGTCCACCAGCGTGCCCAGCATCTGCATGTAGGCGATGATCGCATCCATCTCGGTCAGTTCCGCCTGACCGTCGAAGTTGCGCGCCTGCGCCCCCGGATAGCGTTCCAGCAGGCCGCTATGGTCGGCTTCGTCATCGGCCTGGGCCAGGAAATCGGCGCGGGCGTTCGCCAGCATCTCGTCGGTGTAGGGCACGCCGACGAACCGATAGGTGCGCATCAGATCCTCGATATAGCGCCCGTCGATTTCCCGGTTCATCAGGAAGGCGTAGCTGGGCATGATCGATTCCGGCACCACCGACTGGGGCGCGATCATGTGCTGGACATGCCAGTCATCCGAATAGCGCCCCCCGATGCGTGCCAGGTCAGGCCCGGTACGCTTTGACCCCCACTGGAACGGATGGTCGTACATCGACTCGGCCGCCAGGCTGTAATGGCCATAGCGTTCGACCTCGTCGCGCATGGGGCGGATCATCTGGCTGTGGCAGACATAGCAGCCCTCGCGGATGTAGATCCGCCGCCCCGCCAGTTCGAGCGGGGAATAGGGGCGCATGCCGTCCACTTCCTCGATGGTGTTTTCCAGGTAGAACAGGGGCACGATCTGCACGATCCCGCCGATGGTGACCACCAGGAAGCTGAGGACCAGAAGCAGCGTCGCATGCGTCTCGATCTTCTTGTGATGTTTGAGAATGCTCATGACGCCCTCCGGTTATTCAGCGGGCACCGCGGCGGCAGCGGGCTTCTTCTCGCCCACGCTCGTCACGGTTTTCCACAGGTTGTAGCACATGATGATGGCCCCGGCGAGGAACAGCACCCCACCCAGCGAACGCACCACATACATCGGGAACTTGGCGGCCACGGTGTCAGCGAAGCTGTTGACCAGGAAGCCCTGGGCATCGACCTGCCGCCACATCAGCCCTTCCATGATGCCGGTCACCCACATCGAGGCGGCGTAGAGCACGATCCCGATGGTCGCCAGCCAGAAGTGCCAACTGACGAGGCTGAGCGAGTAGAGCCCGTCGCGTTTCCACAGCCGCGGCACCAGGTAATAGAGCATCCCGAAGGTGATCATGCCATTCCAGCCCAGCGCGCCGGAATGGACGTGTCCGATGGTCCAGTCGGTGTAGTGGGACAGCGAGTTCACCGCGCGGATCGACATCATCGGCCCTTCGAAAGTGGCCATGCCGTAAAAGCCCACGGCGACCACCATCATGCGGATCACCGGGTCGGTGCGCAGCTTGTCCCAGGCGCCCGACAGCGTCATCAGCCCGTTGATCATCCCGCCCCAGGACGGCATCCACAGCATGATCGAGAAGGTCATGCCCAGGGTCTGCGCCCAGTCCGGCAGCGCGGTGTAATGCAGGTGGTGCGGACCGGCCCAGATATAGAGGAAGATCAAGGCCCAGAAGTGGATGATCGACAGCTTGTAGCTGTAGACCGGGCGTTCGGCCTGCTTCGGGATGAAATAGTACATCATCCCCAGAAAGCCCGCGGTCAGGAAAAAGCCCACGGCGTTGTGGCCATACCACCACTGGATCATCGCCGACTGCACGCCGGACCAGACCGGGATCGACGTCGAACCGTAAACGGACACCGGCACCTGCACGTTGTTGACCACATGCAGCATCGCCACGGTGACGATGAAGGCCAGATAGAACCAGTTGGCCACGTAGATATGCGGCTCACGCCGGTTGATCAGTGTGCCAAGGAAGACGCCCAGGAAGGCCACCCAGACGATGGTCAGCCACAGATTGGCCAGCCATTCGGGCTCGGCGTATTCCTGGCCCTGGGTCGAGCCCAGCACATAGCCGGTTGCCGCCAGCACGATGAACAGCTGATAGCCCCAGAAAACGAACCAGGCCAGGTTGCCGCCCCACAGCCGCGCGGCCGAGGTACGCTGCACCACGTAAAAGGCGCTGGCGATCAGGGCGTTGCCGCCGAAGGCAAAGATCACCGCGCTTGTATGCAGCGGGCGCAGCCGGCCAAAGTTCAGGTACCCCTGCGCCCAGGTGAAGTTCAGCTCTGGCCAGGTCAGCTGCAGCGCGATGACCACGCCGACCAGAAAGCCCACCACGCCCCAAAAGGCGGTGGCGATCACGCCATAGCGGATGACCCCGTCCATGTATTGCGTCGGATCATGCGCCGCTGCCGGCTCGCCTACGCGGCGAATCTGCCAGATGAAAAGCCCGCCAGCGACCAGCATGATGATCACCATATGGACCATATGGGCCGGATCGCGCGCGTAACTCGCTATATAAGCAGCGAAAATCGCGATCGCGGCAAGCACGAACAGCTTGACGAAATCCCACATAACCTTGCGTCCCCTTGTTTATTATCCGCAATCCGCACGGCTCTTCTGCCGGATTCCGCACAGACCTTTCCGCGGCCCTTATCATCCGCGGAAAGTTCTGCGACCTTGATCCACATCAATTTCAAGCCCGGTTCAGACTGGTTGAATCAGTTTTGCAGCGAAGCCGACAGGCGACCTTACGCCACACTGCGGCGAGGCTGCAGCTACCGGGCGCGCCGGGACCGCGCCGGGACGGGGCGGGCAGCAACAGGGCGGGATCAGGACATGGCTTTCAAGGCGATTTCAACCTTCGCGGCATCGGATGGTGAAGTCGACGCCATCCTGCCTGCCGCCATCACGCTGGCGCAGCGCGAGGACGCGCATCTGACCGCCTGCATGCTGGGCGTCGACATGACGCCGGCGGGCGGGTTCTACATGGGTGCGTCGCCGCTGCTGCTGCAGGAGACGCTGGAGCGCGCCCAGGCCGATGCCGAGGCGCTGGAGGCCCGCGCGCGGCGCCACCTTTCGGGCCAGCCGCTGCGCTGGGCGACAGAGGCCGCGGTGGTGCAGTTCGGCGGGTTGCCGTCCCTGGTGGGCCTGCGGGCGCGGTTCTCGGATCTGGTGGTGCAGGGCGCGCCCTATGCCCCCGATGCCGCCCCCTCACGCGAGGCGGTGATCGAGGCGGCGCTCTTTGACGGGAAGGCCCCTGTGCTGGTTCTGCCAAAGGGGCGCCTGCCCGATGCCTTCGGTCAGCGTATCGTTGTTGCCTGGAACCAGTCCGCCGAGGCACTGAACGCCATCCGCCGCGCCCTGCCGCTGCTGCGCGCGGCCGATCAGGTGGTGGTGGCCATCGTCGATCCGCCCGTGCACGGCCCCGAACGGTCGGACCCGGGCGGCATGCTGACCGGATGGCTGGCGCGCCACGGCGTGCGCTGCGATGTGTCGGTCCTGGCGCGCACCCTGCCCCGGATTTCCGAAATCCTGCTGCGCCACATGGCCGATACCGATGCCAGCCTGCTGGTGATGGGCGCCTATGGCCATTCCCGCCTGCGCGAGGCGATCCTGGGCGGCGCCACGCGCCATGTGCTGGAACACGCGGAACTGCCGGTGTTTCTGGCGCATTGAGCCGCGCGCACCGCTACCCGGCCTGCCCGATCACACTCCTGCCCCAGCTTGGCCCAGCCCAGCCACGGCCCCGGCCAGCAAGAAGACTGCCCACGCGCAGCCGCTCAGCCGCGCTGCGGCAGGGTGATGCGGAACTCGGTGCCCTGATCATCGCTGCGAACAAGATCCAGCGCGCCGCCATGGCCGCGCACCAGTTCCGCGGCGATGACCAGCCCCAGGCCCACTCCGCCCTTGCGCGCGCCCCCCTGAAACGCGGCGAAAAGGTTCTCTCTCGCCCGCGGCGGCAGGCCCGGCCCGGTATCGATGACGCGGATCACGCAGGCCGCCGCCGCATCCGGGCTGTCCGCGCCATCATGGGCGCTGATCTCGATGCTGCCCGCCTTGCCCGCGGCCTCGATCGCCTGGCGGGCGTTGCGCACCAGGTTGGACAGCACCCGGAACAGCTGCTCGGCATCTGCGCGCAGGCTCAGCGTGGCCGGGACATCCAGCAGGAACTCCACCGCCACCGCGCTGCTGCGGCTCAATTCCTCGGCCTCGATGACCTCTTGCACCAGCGGGCGCAGGGCCAGCCGGGCCAGCCGGGGCGGAGGTTCCTCGGCCTTACCAAACGCCAGCGTCGCCTCGCACAGGTTCACCGCGCGCGACAGCGCCCCCACCAGTTTCGGCGCCGCGCGCGTGACCGCAGGGTCCTTCGAGCTTTCCATCCGGTCGGCCAGCAGCGTCGCCGTGGCCAGGCTGTTGCGCAGGTCATGCGCGATGCGCGCCACTGACCCGCCCAGCTGGGCCAACCGTTCCTTCTGGCGCAGCGAATGGGTCAGGTCGGTCTGCATCCGCGACAGCGCGTCCTCGGCCTCGCGCAGTTCGACCACGCGCGAGGAGGGCTTGATGATCCGCCGCGCATCCTCGGGCGCCTTGGCGTAATCCGCCATCGCCACCGTGACCCGGCGAACCGGCGTGACCATAAGCCTCTGCACCGCCATGAACAACAGCGCCGCGGTGCTGAGCGAGATGGCAAGCGACAGCATCAGGATACGCAGCGCATAGTCGCGCAATTCCCGCCGCAGGGGGCCGCTGTCCATGGTGACCTCGATCAGCAGCCCGCCCTCGCGCACCGGATCGCCCAGCACCCGGATCACCCGGTCACGCGGCGCCACCAGTTCGCGCAGCGCATCGCCAAGCAGGTCCGTCACCGCGGGCGCGCGCAGGTCATAGGTGGCGCTGATCGGTTCCGGCACCGGCGATGACAGTACCAGTTCGCGCAATTCGTCGCGCCGCAGCACAACGTTGTAGACGCCGGCATTGACCAGCAGTTCCTCGGCCAGTTGTTCCGATATCGACCCGTCGGACGCCAACAGCGCCAGCGAGGCCAGTTGCGCGCGTTCCATGCGCGACAGCAGGAAATCCTCACGAAAGCGGGCGACGGAGGGCACGAAGATCAGCACCTCGGCCAGCATCACGAAGATGACCGTCAGGATCAGAAACCGCCCTGTCAGCGTGCGAAAGAACATCACCAGCCTTGCACCGTACGGTCAGGGCAGGACGCGTTGCACCAGCCCGACGACCCATTTTACCCAAGCGTTACCAAAGAGCCGCGGAGAAAAATAGGCGCCCGCCGCGCGTTTCGAAAGCTCTGCCTGCGTGGGATAGGGCAAAACGGTGCCGGCCAGCGCCGAAAGTTTCAGCCGGTTGGCGATCATCAGCGCCCAGGGCGCGATCATCTCGCCCGCGGCGGGGCCCACGATGGTCACGCCCAGCGCGCGGCCCTTGTGGGCCATCAGCTTGATGAAACCCTCGGTCTGCCCCTCGGCCAGGGCGCGGTCATTGGTGTCCAGGCCCAGCCTTATCACCTCGACCGCAGCGCCGTGGCGCTTGCGGGCCTCGGCCTCGGTCAGGCCGATCTGGGCCAGTTCCGGCTGGGTATAGGTCACGCGCGGGATATGGTCATGGCGTGCGCGGGCGGGCAGACCGAACAGCATGGACCGGATCACCACCCCCGCATGATAGCCTGCCAGATGGGTGAACTGCCCCTGCCCCGCAGCATCGCCGATGGCCAGCACGCGGCGGTTCGTCGTGCGCAGCCGGTCATCGACGCGCACCCCGGCCGGGCTGTGGCGGATGCCCGCGGCGGCCAGGTTCAGCCGGTCCAGCGCCGGTTTGCGCCCGGTGGCGACCAGCAGATGGGTACCGACGAAAACGGTGCCGCCTTCCACCTGCAGCTCTATTGCGCCTGCCCGGCCGCCCACGCGCTCGACCTTCGCGCCCTCGATCACCTCGACCCCTTCGCCGCGCAGACGCGCCAGCACCAGGGCCGCGGCATCCGGGTCCTCGCGGCCCAGCGCGCGGGCGCCTTCGATCACCGTGACGCGCGCACCCAACCGGCGATGGGCCTGCGCCATTTCCATGCCGATGGGCCCGCCGCCTAGGATCAGCAGATGGCCGGGCGGTTCGGTCAGGTCAAAGATGGTTTCGTTGGTCAGACAGGGCACGCCGTCCAGCCCCGGCACCGGCGGCAGCGCCGGCACCGAGCCGGTGGCGATGACGAAGCGCCGCGCGCGAATGCGATACGCGCCGGCCTCTACCGTATCGGGGCCGGTGAAACGACCGTATTCCTGAATGACCCGCACGCCCAGCCCCTCAAACCGTTCGACGCTGTCATGGGGTTCGATGGCGGCGATGGTGGCGCGGACATGCGCAAGGGCCGCGGCGTGATCCGGCGCGGGCGCCAGCCCCGGCAGGCCAAAGGCCGGCTGCCGGCGCGCCTGCACCGCCTTGCCCGCGGCCAACAGCGCCTTTGACGGCACACAGCCGGTGTTCAGGCAGTCGCCGCCCATGCGGTGGCCCTCCAGCAGGACCACCCGCGCGCCCATCTGCACCGCGCCGGCGGCCACCGACAACCCGCCGGAGCCCGCGCCGATGACGCAGATATCGGTTCTGATCTCTTCCATGCCGCCCGCCTGTTCCTGGATGCCGCCTAATCCCGACCACCCCGCCGGACCAGCCGCAGCGCGACCGGCAGCAGGATCAACGCGCCCAGCCCCAGCATCGGCAAGATGATCTGCGGCTCGAAGACAAGGCCCAGATAAGGTGATTCGCCGCGGTCGAACACATCGCCCAGCCCGGCCCCGACCGAGGTGAAGACCAACCCGCCGGGAAAGATGCCGACGAAGGTGGTCCAGGCATAGCGCACCACCGCGACGCCCAGAAAGGCCGGGATCACATTGGCGACGAAGAAAGGCAGGACCGGGATCAGCCGCATCGAGATCAGCACCGGCACCTGATTGGCGCGGATCCCGTCGCTAATGCGCTTTACCCGTCCGTCGCCGGCATCGATCTGCGCCGCCATCCGCGCGCCCAGCCCCGCGCGCACCACGGAAAAGATGATCACCGCGCCGATGGTCGCCGCGGTGACATTCATCAGCACCCCGGGAAAGAGCCCGAAAAGAAACCCGCCCGTCAGCGAGGCCAGTGTGCCGCCGGGCAGTGAAAGCGCCACCATCAGGACATAGGCCAGCATGAACAGCGCCACGGCAGCGGCCATATGGGCATCGCGGAAACCGACCAGCACCTCGCGGTTGGTGCGCAGGGTCTCGAAGGTCAGATGCTCGCCCAGCGTGATCCAGCCGGTCAGCGCCACCAGCGCCAGGATCAGAAGCGGCAGCAGGCGGCGCCATCCGGGCGCGGTGGTGTCTGTATCAGGAGCAGTCACGATCAGCCTGCCTTTTCGTTGCGGTCAGAGGTTATTCGTCCGGGCACCGGGTTCCCACGGTTTTGTTTCAGGCGTCTCACGGGATTGTTCATGCAAACGGGCCGGCCCGCCCGGCGCAGGGATTTTTCCCGCCTGTGCCGCGGCTGGCGAATTGACTTGGCCACAAAGCTTGTCTATGTGCCGGACCTCAGGATTTACCGGGCCACCGACCCAATGGGCGCATTTGCGGCGCCAGACGGGAACGGCCGGCCAGAACGAAAGGAACGGTGCGATGAAACGTACCTATCAGCCGTCGAACCTGGTGCGCAAGCGCCGCCACGGTTTCCGCGCCCGCATGGCCACCAAGGCCGGGCGGAAGATCATCAACGCCCGCCGCGCGCAGGGCCGCAAGAAGCTGACGGCGTAAGCCGCTCTGGCGGGGTGCGACGGCTATGCCCGACACAGCCCCCCCGGTGCCCGGCGCAACCCCTCCGGTGCCCGGCGCAGACCGGCCTGACAGAGCCACTGCGCCGCTGCGGACCCTGAAGAAACGCGCGGATTTTCTCAAAGCGTACCGGGCGCGGCGTCAGGCCGCGCCCGGTTTGCTGTTGCAGGCCCGCCGCCG
>SKHK01000009.1 GCA_007117005.1 Paracoccaceae bacterium | reverse complement strand
TTTACCTGGTGGCCCCAGGCGTTTCTGGGCATCGCCTTCAACTGGGGCGCGCTGCTGGCCTGGACGGCGCAGACCGGCAGCCTGGCCCTGCCGGCGGTGTTCCTGTATCTGGCCGGCATCGCCTGGACGCTGTTCTATGACACCATCTATGCCCATCAGGACCGCGAGGATGACGCGCTGATCGGCGTGAAATCCACCGCCCGGCTGTTCGGCGAGCATACCGCGAACTGGCTGCGCGGGTTCCTGATCGCCTCGGTCATCCTGATGTCGCTGGCGATCGTCTTTGCGCTGGCGCCGCTGGCCAACCCGCTGGTCATGTCGCTGGCGCTGGGCGGGGCCTGGGCCTTTGGGGCGCATCTGAACTGGCAGTTGCGCAAGCTGGATATCGACGATGGCGCGCTTTGCCACCGGCTGTTCGTGTCGAACCGCGATGCCGGGCTGCTGGTTGTGCTGATTTTCGCCGTCGCGCTGCTGGTCTGATTGCGCCCGCATCCCGGGGGCGGTAGGGCAATGGGGAACGATATCCCGCAGCGGGGCGGACAGTGGGCAGCATTTTGACACTCAGCAGGATTGCAGGGCTGGCGGCCTTTGCGCTGGCGCTGCTGCTGGCCATGGGCACGGCCTTTCTGCTGGCCGGCTGGACAGAGCGGCACAATCAGCGGCAACTGCTCCATGTGCTGCAGGCCGAGGCGCTGGACTGGGTGGAACCCGAAACCGACGGGCTGCGCGCAACCCTGCGCGGCGAGGCCCCGGACGAATCCGCCCGCATCCGGGCGCTGCGCGTGGCGGGCTCTGTGGTGGCGCCCGCGCGCATCGACGATGCCATGTCCGTCACCCGGACCGTGCTGGCGCTGGACCCTGAATTCCGGATCGAGGTGATGCGCCACCGTGACGAGATCTCGGTCATCGGCGTGGTGCCGGAGGGAGAAAGCCAGGCGCGCCTTCTGGAACGTCTGGCGGCGATAGAGGCGGAAATGACGGTCGCCGACATGCTGCAAAGCGCCAGTTTCCCGGCGCCGCAGGGCTGGGCGGAAGCGCTGGATTTCACGCTGGCTGCGCTGGCGCTGATGCCGGTCGCCCAGCTTTCGGTGACGCCGGAACGGGTAGAGGTGCATGCCCTGGTCGGCGATGATGCCCAACTGGCAGCGCTGCGGGTGCAGTTGCAGGAACTGGCGCCCGATGGCCTGCGCCTGGTACTGGACCTTTCCGCGCCGCGCCCGGTGATCGCGCCCTATGCGCTGCGCTTCGAGATCGACGCCGAGGGGCCGCGTCTGACCGCCTGTGCCGCCGAGACCCGGCAGGCGCGCAGCCAGTTGCAGCGCGCCGCGCGGGCTGCCGGGGTCACGGGGCAGCCGTCCTGCACGCTGGGGCTGGGCGCGCCCTCGTCGCGCTGGGGCGATGCCGGAGAGATGGCGATCGCGGCGCTGGGCGAGCTGGGCGAGGGGCGGATGTCGATCATCGATGCCGATATCCGGCTGGTGGTGCCCCATGACATTGCGGCATCGCAACTGGACCGGGTTGTCGCGCGGCTGGAAGACGGGCTGCCGGCGGTCTTTGTCCTGCAGGTCGACCGGCTGCCGGCGCCGTACGACACGACGCCCGGCAGTGATGACGGCCCCAGCCTGACCGCGACCCTGGCCGAGGACGGCGCCCTGCTGATCGAAGGGCGCCTGCCCGACAACCGCATCCGCAACGCGGTCGAGGCCTTTGCCCGTGCGCGCTTTGGCTCCGGCGCGGTGACGATGGAAACCCGGCTGGACCCCGACATGGGCTCCGGCTGGTCGGCCCGCGTGCTGACCGGCCTGGAGGCGCTGGCCGAACTGCATCACGGCACCCTGCGCCTGGATGCCGACCGGCTGGACCTGTCCGGCACCTCGGGCAACCAGGATGCCGGCACGCGCGTCGCCGGCATCGTCGCCGAGGGGCTGGGACAGGATGCCGAAACCACCCTGCGCGTGCGCTATGACGAGGCGCTGGACCCCGTCGCCCAGGCCCCCACGCCCGAGCGCTGCGAAGAGCGTATCGCCGCCGTGCTGGCCGAGCATCGCATCACCTTCGCGCCCGGCTCCTCCACTCCGGACGAGGACTCGCGCGCCGCACTGGACGGCATCGCCGAGGTGCTGATCGATTGCGGCGAAATGCCGTTCGAGGTGGCCGGCCACACCGACAGCCAGGGCCGCGAGGCCACCAACCTTGCGCTCAGCCAGGCCCGCGCCGAGGCGGTGATCAACGCGTTGATGGCGCGGCGCGTGTTGGTTGCCTCGCTGGTGCCGCAGGGCTATGGCCCCTCGCAGCCCATCGCCGGCAATGACACCGCCGAGGGGCGCGAGGCCAACCGGCGCATCGAATTCACCCTGATCCGGCCAGAGCCGGAGCCAGAACCCATAGACCCGGCGCTGGAGGCCGAACTGAGTTTCGAGATCCAGACCCCGGGCGAGGACGACACCCGCCCCGAGCCCCGGCCAGAGCGCTGACAGCCTGCAGGACCCGCCCCCATGACCCGTTTCGAATTCATCCTTGTCACCGCGGCGACCCTGATGGTGGCCTTTGCCCTGGGCTGGGCGGCGCATTGGCTGATCACCCGCTTCACCCGCGTCAGCCAGGACGATCTGGGTGAACTGGACAGGATGGCCCAGGCCCTGCACGATGCCGAGGAAACGCGCGACAATGCCATCGCCTGGATCGAACAGCGCGAAAGCGAGTTTGCCGAATACAAGGCCCAGGCCGATGCGGAACTGAGAGCGGCCATGGACGGCCTGCGCGAGGCGCGCCAGGAAAGCGGCTATCTTCAGGCGCAGCTGGAAGAACGCGACCGCCAGAACGGCTGAAAATCCGCGTCCAGGCTGGCCCGCCTGCGGGCGGGGGCGGCTGCGCGTGTCAGCTCTTCCCGGCGTCGCCCTCAGGGCGCGGCGCGGCCTTGTCCCCCCAACGGGACAGCGCGGCCTCGTCCTCGTCGCGCGCAGCGACCCACTGCGCCTGTCCCGCGCCGGTTTCCTTCTTCCAGAAGGGCGCGCGGGATTTCAGGTAATCCATCAGGAACTCGGCCGCCTGAAAGGCATCGGCGCGGTGCGGCGCGGCGGTGGCGACCATCATGATCGTCTCGCCCGGCGCCATGGGACCATAGCGATGCACGATCAGCGCCGCGCTCAACGCCCAGCGGTGGCGCGCCTCGGCCTCTATTCCGGCAAGGGCGCGTTCGGTCATGCCGGGGTAATGCTCGATCTCCATGCAATCCAGCCCGCCGCCGGGCCGGTCGCGCACGATGCCGCAAAAGGTGACAACCGCCCCGGCCCCGGCCCGCGCCGCCGCGCGCTCGAAGGCCGCGGCCTCGCGGCCATAATCAAAGGGCGCGTGCTCTACCCGGACAGCCACCCCTAGCCCCCGGTCATCGGCGGAAAGAACGCCACCTCGCGCACCCCGGCCAGCGGCGCGTCCATCGTGGCCAGGTCCTGATCCAGCGCCACGCGCACCGCACCCATGTCGGCAAAGGCCGCCGCATGGCGCGGCCCGCGCGCGCGCAGTTCCTCCACCAGCGCGCCGACGGTCGCGGCCTCGGTCTCCACCTCCTCGCGCGGTTCGGCGATCCGTTCGCGCAGCCAGGCAAAGTAAAGCACGGTCAGTTTCACGGCTTCGGCTCTTTCAGATGGGGCAAGGCCTTGCGGAAGTAGTCCCAGCCGGTGATCAGCGTCAAGGCGGCGGCAATCCAGATCAGGGCCAGCCCCAGCAGCCAGACCGCCTCGGCGCCGAAATTGGCGACCTGCAGCAGATTGACATCGTCGGTGATGCCGGTGGCTTCCATCTCGTCGATCAGGGCGCGGTTGCGGGCCAGCGCCTGCTCGCGGATATATTGCAGCCCCATCGCGCCGAACAGCACGGCAATCGCCACCATCTGTGCGGTCGTCTTCCACTTGGCCAGCTTGGTGACGGCCAGCAGGCGCGAGGTATTGCCCAGATATTCCCGCAGGCCGGACACGAACACCTCGCGGAACAGGATCATCGTGGCCGGCAGGATCAGCCAGGGGTCCATGCCGGAATAGCCGGTGATGACCAGCAGCGCGATGACCACCATCGCCTTGTCGGCGATCGGGTCCAGCATGGCGCCGATCCGGCTTTCCTGCTTCCACAGCCGCGCCAGATAGCCGTCGAACCAGTCGGTCAGCGCCGCCCCCAGAAACAGCGTCAGCGCCAGCCAGTCGGCCCAGGGCCGGTGGAAATAGAGAAACATCACCGCCACGCCCGGCGCCGCCAGCAGGCGCAATGTGGTCAGGATGTTGGGCACCGTCCAGAACATGGCCTTCCTTACCCGCAAAGCCGGGGCGCGGGAAAGAGGGAAAGCAGGCCGTGCTTCCGCCACCCCCTTCATCTTGCCCCAAATACTCCGGGGGAAGCGCGCCCTGGCGCGATGGGGGGCAGCGCCCCCCACCCCACCCCGAACAGGGCGACGCTTGCATTCACGCAGCGCGCCCGCTACCTGCAGCGCGACGGGACAGAGCAACGGATGGACGGCATGGACGGTCTGGCGGCATTGCGGGCGACATATCTGGAACGCATCGGTGCGGCCCCTGACGCCGACGCGCTGGAGGCCGTGCGCCTGGCCGGGCTGGGCAAGAAGGGCGAGATCAGCCTGAAGATGCGCGAACTTGGCCGCATGAGCCCCGAAGAGCGCAAGACCGCCGGCCCCGCCCTGAACGCCCTGAAGGACGAGATCGACGCCGCGCTGCGCGCGCGCAAGGCCGCGCTGGAGGATGCCGCGCTCGACGCCCGTCTGGCGCAGGAATGGCTGGACATCACCCTGCCCGCGCGCCCGCGCCCGCAGGGCAGCGTGCATCCTGTCAGCCAGGTGACCGAGGAGATGGCGGCGATCTTCGCCGATATGGGCTTTGCCGTGGCCGAGGGGCCACAGGTGGAAACCGACTGGCACAATTTCGACGCGCTGAACATGGCGCCCGAACACCCCGCACGCCAGGAACATGACACCTTCTTCATGCACCGCGACCCCGGCGACAGCCGCCCCCCGCATGTGCTGCGCACCCATACCAGCCCGGTGCAGGTCCGCGCGATGCAGGAACAGGGCGCGCCGATCCGTGTGATCGCGCCGGGCCGGGTCTACCGCATGGACATGGACCAGACCCACACCCCGATGTTTCATCAGATCGAAGGGCTGGCCATCGATCGCGGCATCACGATGGCCAATCTGAAATGGGTGCTGGAGGAATTCTTTACCGCCTATTTCGGCACCAAGGTCCGCACCCGTTTCCGCGCCAGCCATTTCCCCTTCACCGAACC
>SKHK01000068.1 GCA_007117005.1 Paracoccaceae bacterium | reverse complement strand
CGCCTCGGCCGCCGCGAGGGTTTCCTGCAGGTGTGCGCCGAAGGACAGGAAGGCGACATGGCTGCCCTCGGCGATCACGCGGCCCTTGCCGATCTCGATGGTCTCGCCATAGTCGGGCATGTCGATCCCCACTCCCTCGCCGCGCGGGTAGCGAAAGGCGATGGGGCCGTCGTCATGGGCCGCTGCCGTGGCGACCATGCGTTGCAGTTCCGCCTCATCCGCCGCCGCCATGACGGTAAAGCCGGGCAGGTTGGACAGATAGGCCACGTCGAAACTGCCCGCATGGGTGGCGCCATCCGCGCCCACCAGCCCTGCGCGGTCGATGGCAAAGCGCACCGGCAGCCCCTGCAGCGCCACGTCATGCACGATCTGGTCATAGCCGCGTTGCAGAAAGGTCGAATAGATCGCGCAGAAGGGCCGCAGCCCGGACGCCGCCATGCCGGCAGCGAAGGTCACGGCATGCTGCTCGGCGATGCCCACATCGAAGACCCGCCGGGGGAAGCGTTTCGCCATGATGTCCAGCCCGGTGCCCGAGGGCATGGCCGCCGTCACCGCCACGATCTTCGGGTCGCGCGCCGCAGCCTCGGTCAGGCTGCGGCCGAAGACGCCGGTATAGCTGGGCGCGTTGGGTTTGCTCTTGCTTTGCGCGCCGCTGGCCACATCGAATTTCGACACGCCATGATAGCAGCAGTCCGATGCCTCGGCCGGGGCGTAGCCCTTGCCCTTGACCGTCAGTGCGTGGATCAGCACCGGCCCGGTGGCCCGTGCCCGCGCCGCGCGCAGCGTGGCCAGCAGTTCCGGCATGGAATGGCCGTCGATGGGGCCGACATAGGTAAAGCCCAGTTGCTCGAAAAGCGTGCCGCTGCCGGGCTGGCCGGTGATCATGGCGCGCGTGCGGCGGGCGTGATCGCGCAAAGGCGGCGGCAGCGCCTGTTCGAACCCCTGGGCGATATCGCGCAGCGCGGCGCCGGCCTGGGTGGCGCCGAGCTGCTGCAGATAGCGGCTCATCGCGCCCACCGGGGGCGCGATGGACATGTCGTTGTCGTTCAGGATGACGAACAGCCGCCGCCCCTCGGCGCCGGCATGGTTGAGCGCCTCATAGGCCATGCCGGCGGTGATCGAGCCGTCGCCGATCACCGCGATGGCGTCGCCCGTGGGCTGGCCCATGTCGCGCCCCATGGTGAAGCCCAGCGCGGCCGAGATGCTGGTAGAGCTATGCGCGGCGCCGAAAGGGTCGAATTCGCTTTCCGCCCGCTTGGTGAAGCCCGAAAGCCCGCCGCCCTGGCGCAGGGTCCCCATACGGTGGCGCCGACCGGTGAGGATTTTGTGCGGATAGCACTGGTGGCTGACATCCCAGATCAGCTTGTCGAACGGCGTGCGGAATACGGCATGCAGCGCCACCGTCAGTTCCACCACACCCAAAGAGGAGCCCAGATGCCCGCCGGTGCGGCTGACCGTGTCGATCACCTCGGCGCGCAATTCATCGGCGAGGGTGCCCAGTTCGGCGTCATCGAGAGCGCGCAGGTCATGCGGGCCGGCGACGCGGTCCAGATGCGGTGTGCGACTGTCGGTCCGGGTCATGGCGTGGCTCCTTCGGGTGAAGAAAGGTGGGCGCGTGAATGAAAAAAGGTGCCGCGTGGGAATTCATGTCCCGCACGGCACCAGTGTCCTGTTGCCATCAGGAAAGGGAACCGGGCTGATACAGGCCCGAAGTCCGGGGCGGCTCTGGCCCGAACGCTGGTGCGGGGGGGCGGTCTGCTGCCGCCCGTCCCCGAAAGCATCGACCCGTCAGCCCAGCCGGCTGTCGACGGGTTCGACAACCTGGCTGAAGGGCATCGGCGGCGGGGCGTTCTGGCTGTCTTCCGGCAGGAACCAGGCCACAACCCGGATCGCGCCGACAAGAAGCCCGATGGCGACCAGCACCACCGCCGTGTAGCCCGCCCCGCGCAGCATTTCCGACAGGATCCAGCTGCGCAATCTGCCGGTGCGGGTCTGGCCGGTATAGTCAAGATCAGACATCGTATTGCCTCCCTCAGTCATAGGTCGGGCCGTAGCCGCGTTCCTGGGCCCAGACGAACCAGTTGTCGACAACCGTGCCGGTCAGCAGGATGCCGATACCACCCGTCAGCGTGGTCAGCACCGCGAACCACCAGGCCCAGCGATGGATGCCCTCCATCGTGGCGTTGAAGCCCATCGTCCAGCGCCAGAACAGCGCGGCGCGTTCCGATGCCGTGCCCCGGTCGACGATCTGTTCCAGCTCCCGGTCCCCACCGAAGCGGCTGACCGCCAGGATGGTGGCCCCGTGCATGGCGAACAGCAGGGCCGAGCCATAGAGGAACACGATCGAGAGCGCGTGGAACGGGTTGTAGAACAGGTTGCCGTAGGTCAGGCTGAAGAGGTTCGTCCAGTCCAGATGCGTGAAGATGCCGTAGGGCACGGCCTCGGACCATGACCCCATCAGGATGGGACGGAACAGACCCAGCACCAGGAACAGCCAGATCGCGCTGGCAAAGGCCCAGGCGACATGCTTGCCCATGCCCAGCGCCTCTGCCCGCAGCCAGGTGCGGACCCACCAGGTCATCACCGAGATCAGCAGGAAGAAGGACGCGATCAGGAAATAGCCCCCTTCGGCCAGCGGCGGAAAGCGCAGGCCCCATTCCGGGCCCGGCGGATCAAGCGACAGCCAGAAGAGGTCGCGCATGAACACCGCCGGGTTGAAGCCGGCCTGATACCAGAACCACATGCCGACCATCACGAACCAGACAGCGCCGGTGGCCAGGCTGATCACGCCCATGGTGCCCAGATAGATGGGGCCAAGCTGGGCATTGCCGAACCAGCCAAGGAGGTTGGAAAACCCTGCCCCCTTGGTGCGGTTTTCCAGTTCCACCCCTTCAACCATGCCCATCTCGGGCGCGGCGCGGACCTGCACCTGGGTAAAGATATTCTGATACTCAGCCATTGACGCCTCCTGCGATATCGCGCCACCAGGGCAGTTCCAGCCACCAATCCCACCAGAACACCCACTGGTCGAACCAGATGGTGCCGGAGATCACGATACAGACCGCCGACCAGAACCCGGCATTGAGCGCCAGCAGCAGCCCCAGCCGGTGAATGCCCAGCGTGCCGACCGAATAGCCGATGAGGTCACGAAAGAACGTGTCTTCATGGTCGGGCGTCTTCATCTTCTCGCCCTTTTTCGGATTGGCCGCCGACAGGACCAGCGCGCCGTGCAGCGCCAGCGCCAGGGTCGTGGTGAAGAAGAAGGTCACCGCGATCATATGCGCCGGATTGTAGTGGAAGTTCCCGTAGGTGTAGCCGACATTGGACACCCAATCGAGATGGGTCCAGATGCCATAGGGAAAGGCATGCCCCCAGGCGCCCATCAGAACCGGCCGGATGACGACCAGCGTGACATAGGCAAAGATCGCCACACCGAAGGCAAAGGGCACATGCAGCCCCATGCCCAGCTTGCGGGCGACTTCAACCTCGCGCAGCGCCCATGAAACAAAGGCGCCGATGGCGCAGATCGTGATGATCTGCCACAGGCCGCCCTCACGCAAGGGTGCGGCGCTCAGGCCATATTCCAGCGGTGGCGGGTTGATCGAGATCAGCCAGGGATTCCAGGTGCCTTGCAGCACTGCCCCCCAAAGGATCAGTAACGTGCCGAGGGCGGCGAAAAAGATCGTCGTGACCCCGAAAAAGCCGACGTAAAAGGGTCCGACCCAGAAGTCGAACAGCCTTCCGCCGACAAGCGTGCCGCCCGGCACGCGGTATTTTCTCTCGAAGCTGAGCAGTGCCATGCTTCCTCTCCGCAGGTGCAGGCGGCACCGTTTGCGCGCGGATGCGCGAAAGGGGGCCGGCCGTTCAGGTGATGGCCGCGGGCGAAGATCCAGGGATCGCCGCCCGCGGTCGGAACGCCAGGCGGCGCCTTAGCGACCGTATTTCGCGGCAGCGATCTCGAACCAGTTGTAGCCGTCGGTCGACAGCAGAACCAGGTGGATCATCGCGGCCAGCAGAAACAGGAAAACGCCCTGCGCCACGAACACGCGGCGGGGGTCGAAGATCAGCCAGATCTTGTAGAACTTGCTCATTTCCTGTCCCCTCTCAGAACCACGGACGCCAGATGAAAACGGCCAGATGAGCGACAACGGCTACGGCCGAAAACAGCCAAAGCCCGCTCATGTAGACCGAATGCAGCTCCTGCGCCTGCTCTTCGGTAAGACCTGTGAACGACAGGTCGGTATTCTCAGCCATACTATCCTCCGGATCGTCAGACTGACACCGCACACCCTGCGGCCGGGCTGGAAACGGCACCTTGCGGCCCCGCCCCCGTCTTCCCCGCCCCCGGACCAGACCGGTGACGCAGGAAACCTGTAGTCGCGGCTTTTCAGCCGCGGAAGATCATCGGCACGATCTGGTCGGCCTCGGCCTTGGCGCGCGCTATCGGCCCGGTGGCCGGGCGACGCGCGTGGCGCAGGACGGACCAGCCGTAACCCGCCAGCGCGAAAGGCAGCGCCAGCAGAAAGACCGGCGCGAAATAGAACAGATGCTCCACCCGCCCGGGCCGTGCCGCGCGATGATGGCGCGGGGAATTGACGCTGAAGTCAGCCATGGTGCCTTCTCCTCCTCACTGAGATCCGCGCGCCATGGGGGCGGCGGACTGCCCTGCCCCGGCGCCACGCAGCGCCAGGACGGTTTCCTTGACCACGCGTTCCTCGCCGGCCTCCAGCGCGGCCTTCTCGGCGGCGTCGCGCAGGGTGCGGGCGGCGGAAATGCGGGTCAGAATGGGGTGTTCGGCCACGATCCGGTCCAGCTCCGCCTGGGCATCGGCATCCCAGGGGAAATCGCGCCGCAGCGTGGTGGGGGTGGCCGCCGCACTGTCCATCTCGCTGCCCAGCGGCAGGATGTGGAACAGCGCGTCGAAAAGCCCGTTGCAGACCTCCTGCAGGACATAGGCCGCGCCCGCGTAGCCCATGAAGGGCGTGCCGGTATGCCGGCGGATCGCGGCGCCTGGGAAACTGGCGGGGATGAAGGCCGGCGCCGGGCCGTAGCCTGCCTTCTGCTCGGCCATGTAGATCTTTTCGTTGATCGAGCCGAAGACGATCAGCGGCCGCTTCGCCCCGATCTGGGCGCGCACATCCTCGTTGTTCGTTTTCGCCCCGCGGATGCGCGCAGTGGCAAAGGCGCAGGGCATGCCCAGATCGCTTTCCAGATAGTGCCGCAGGCCCCGCGCATAGGTCTCGTTCGCCACCACGGCGAAACTGGCGGTGGCGAAGAAATCCTGCGTGACCGAGCGCCAGAGATCCCAGACCGGTTTCAGCGTCGAATGCTTTTCGCGCGCGATGAAGGGCTCTGGATCCAGACCCAGCAGCTCGCCCAGCGTGCGCAGGAAGCGCGTGGTACTCTCCATCCCGATCGGCGCCTGCAGATAGGGCTTGCCCAGCACCTCGGCCAGGTTGCGGCCGAATTCGCGGTACATCACGACGTTGACATCGGCATTCACCAGGTTCCGCATCTCGGCCAGATGGGCGCCCAGCGGCATCACCATGTTGACCTCGGCCCCGATCCCTTCCACCAGGCGACGGATCTCGGCCAGATCGGACGGCATGTTGAAGGTGCCATACATCGGGCCCAGGATATTGACCCGAGGCTTCGCCCCTTCCTCGCGCTTCTTTTCCTTGGGCATCCGGCCCTTGGTCATGCCGAATTCGGTGAAGATCCAGGTCATCGCCCGGTCGGCGGCTTCCCATTGATCCTCGTCGATGGTGCGCGGCAGGAAGCGCTGGATATTGGTGCCCATGGGCGTCACGCCACCGCCGATCATCTCGGCGATGGAACCGGTGACGACCACGGCGGGCAGCGCCGGATCCAGCACCTTCCAGGCGCGTTTCATCGCGCCCTCGGTGCCTTCGCGGCCCAGTTCCTCCTCGCCCAGGCCCGTGACCACGATGGGCAACTCATGCGGCGGTAAGGCGTCGGTGTAATGCAACACCGAGGTCACCGGCAGGTTCTCGCAGCCCACCGGCCCGTCGATGACCACCTGCAACCCCTTGACGGCGCAGAAGGCATAGACGGCGCCCCAGTATCCGCCGGCGCGGTCGTGATCGGTGACCAGCATCAGATCATCTCCTCGGCCTTGGCGGCGCGGGCGGCCTTGTCCAGTTTCTTCTGGTTCAGGGCGCGGAAATCCGGGCGCAGGTTGGGGCTGCCTTCCCAGATGCCGGCGGTATCGCCCTCGCCCACACCCTCGAAAAACGCCTTCATCCCGTCCATGCGCGCCTTGCCGGCGATGGCGGCATTGACCACCTCGCCCAAGGATCCCGCACCCGCCGGCCCCATCAGCGGGCGGGCCGAGATCAGGTTGGTGAAATACAGCGACGGGATCGCGCGTTCCTTGGCGTGCTGCACCACAGGCGTGGTGCCGATGACCAGATCGGGGTCCAACCCGTCGGCGGCGGCCAGATCGTCGGCAAGGCTGGCGCGGAACTTCACCACCACGCCGCGCGCCTCCAGCCATTCGCGGTCGGCCTGCGACCAGGGCGATGCCGCGCAGGCGGTGCCCACATAGGCCACATCCGCGCCGCTTTCGATCAGCAGCCGCGCGACCAACAGTTCCGAGCCCTCATAGCCCGACAACGTGATCCGCCCCTTGACCGGCGCCTTGGCGAGCGCCTCTTTCACCGCCGGCACAAAGGCGTTCTGCGCGGCGGCGATCTGCGCGGGCGGCACGTTGAACGTCTCGCCAATCGCGGCCAGCCAGTCATGCGTGCCGTCGACCCCCACCGGCGCGGACCCCACGATGGGCCGCCCTGCCGCCTGGAATTCACGCACCGAGGCGGCATAGAAGGGATGGATCGCCGCCACCGCGCCGCTGTCGAGCGCGGCATAAAGCTCGCGCCATTCGCGCGTCGGCACCACCGGCCCGGCGGCCAGGCCCATCGGCGCCAGCATCGCGCCGATCATCATAGGATCGGCCGGGAACATCTCGCCCAAAAGCGCCACACTCGGCCGGTCGGACCGCCCCGCCTCGGGCGCCGGCACCGGCCCGGCCTCGATCTCGGCGCGCGCATAGGCCAGCATCGCACCGGCCAGCACGTCCTTGGCCTCGGCATGGGTCGGCACGCCGAACCCCGGCACGTCGATGCCGACAATCCGCACGCCGTTGATTTCCTTCGGCAACAGCCGCAGCGGCACGCCGCTTGCAGTCGGCACGCACAGGTTCGTCACCACCACCGCATCATAGCGCTCGGGGTCGGCCAGATCATGCACCGCCTCGCGGATATCCTCGAACAGCTTGCCGGTGACCAGCGTCTCGGAACTGAAGGGCACATAGCCGACCGAACGCCGCGCGCCGTAGAAATGGGTCACGAATGTCAGCCCGTAGACACAACAGGCAGAGCCCGAAAGCACCGTCGCCACCCGCCGCATCCGCAGCCCTACGCGCATCGAGCCAAAGGCCGGGCACATCGATTCCGGCTTGTCATGCGGCCCGCGCGGATAGTCCTTGGCGAACTGATCCAGCACCGCACCATTGCCCGCCGCCCGCGCCGCCGCCTCCATCTGCTCGGCCGGCGCATGGCAACCCATGCCATCCTCGCCCTTCATTTTGCCCGAAATACTCCGGGGGGATTCGCCGCAGGCGACGGGGGGCTGGCCCCCCTCCCCGGTCTCCGCCCCGGCCGCCGGCTCATCCGCGCGCTGGACAGTCACCTGCCCCGCGTCGTCATAGCCGACCTCGTATCCGACCCGCTCAGACATCGTCATAGACCACTTCCAGAGATTTCTTCGGCTTGGCGAACTTGCCGCGCATGTCGGCATCGGTCGCGGGTTCCAGCACCACGTCGCCGCCGGTATCCTTGCTGTCGAACAGGCCCAGCAGCCCGTCCTGGCTCAGCGGCACCGGGCGCAGCGGCGGGGCGCCGGCCACGTTTTCGGCCAGTTCCGAAAACAGCGCGCCCCAGGGGCCGGCAGCTGTACCGACGATCTGGTAGTTGGCGGATTTCTTGCGCAGGTCGTCATCGGCCGGGATCGCGGCCAGGATGGGAATGTCCACCGCCTTGGCAAAGGCCTGCGCCTCGCCCGTGCCGTCATCCTTGTTGATGACCAGCCCGGCCACGCCGACATTGCCGCCCAGCTTGCGGAAATACTCCACCGCCGAGCAGACGTTGTTGGCCACATAGAGCGACTGCAGGTCGTTCGAGCCGACGACGATCACCTTTTGCGCCATGTCCCGCGCGATGGGCAGGCCGAAGCCGCCGCAGACCACGTCGCCCAGGAAATCCAGGAGCACATAGTCGAAATCCCAGTCGTGGAAGCCCAGCTTCTCCAGCAGTTCGAACCCGTGGATGATCCCCCGGCCCCCGCAACCCCGGCCCACTTCAGGCCCGCCCAGTTCCATCGCAAAGACCCCGGCGCGCTTGAAACACACATCGCCGATGGCGACTTCCTCGCCGGCCAGCTTCTTCTTCGTCGAGGTCTCGATGATCGTCGGACAGGCCTTGCCACCGAAGAGCAGGCTGGTGGTGTCCGACTTCGGGTCGCAGCCGATCAGCAGCACGCGCTTGCCCTGTTCGGCCATCATGCAGCTGAGGTTGGCCAGCGTGAAGGACTTGCCGATCCCGCCCTTGCCATAGATCGCGATGATCTGGGTCTTCTTGGTGGGCGGGTCCTGCGGCACCTCCAGTGTCGGGTCCTCCGACGCCTCGTCGCGCAGCCGCTGGTCGAAATCTTTCAGGTTCGGAATGTCGAGCGTCACGGATCAGGCCTCCCAGTCCAGGATCATCTTCAGGCATGCCGGGTCGGTGAAGGCCGTCTCATAGGCCTCTGCCGCGGCCTCGGCCGGTCGGCGATGGGTGATCAGACCGCCCAGCGACAGCGCACCGGCATCGATCAGCGCGCGCGTGGCGGCCAGGTCCTCTGGCGCCCATTCGGCGGCGATGCGGATGCGTGCCTCCTTCATGAAGGCCGGCGGAAAGGCGAAACTCAGCGGCTTGGTGTAGAAGCCTGCCAGCACCACCTCGCCGCCCCGGGCGATGCGGCCGATCAGGGTGTCCAGCAGCCCCTCGGCGCCGGATGCATCATAGATCGCGCGATAATCCCGGCGCGGGTCGGCATCGGGGTGGACGACCTCATAGCCCTCGGCGCCCTGCGCCCGGCCCTCGTCGATTTCCCAAACAGTCGGCGCCGGGGCGCCCGCGGCCAGCGTCAGCCGCGCCAGCAACCGGCCCAGCACACCATGCCCGACAATCAGATCCGGCAGCGCATGGTCAAACCCCGCCAGCGCATGCCGCGCCGTGGCGGCCAGAGCAAGCAACGCCCCCTCGGCGCCCAGCGCCGCATCGATCCGCGTCACCCGGGCGGCATCGGTGACCAGCATGCGCGAGGCACCGCCGAAAAGCCCGTAAATCGGCCCGGCCTCGCACGGCTGAAAGCAGTTCGCGCCGGGCACGAAGACCCGCTCGCCGGCGGTGAAGCCCGTCTCGGCGCCGGCCTCGACCACCTCGCCCGCAGCCTCGTAGCCCGGGACCAGCGGATAACCCATGCCCGGAAAGGGCGGCATCTGGCCGGACCAGAACAGCTTCTCGGTGCCGGTGGAGATGCCCGAATGCGTGATCCGCACCACCAGATCACGCGGCCCCGGCGCCACCAGCCCCACCTGGCCAAGCGCCAGATCACGCGGTCCGGAAAGAATGATGGCTGTGGTCTGCACGTCGCCCCCCTCGGTGCCCGCAGCGACTCGTCACGCTGAAACTGTCACCTTCTGATGTCATTTTAGACTTACATAACGTGTTGTCAACATAACTTGACAGTTTTCTTCGAGGCGCGGCCATCAAAGCTGCAAGCCACTGCTTCGCGCAAGGCTCAGCCCGCCTGCGCCGTGATGACGCTGGCCACAAAAGGCCTGAAAGACCTGCATTTCCTGATGGAAACAAAGCCTGCGGCGCGCAGCAAAGCGGAAATTTCGGCCGCCGTGCGCGCCCGCCCCGTCTGCATCGCCAAAGTGTAAACTGAAAAGTACACATCGGTTTGTGGGTCCGGCCTGGCGCCGCCTGACATCGGCTCGGACAGAATCAGGCGCCCACCAGCCGGCAACGCGGCATGGACCGAGGCCAGCAGACCAGCGACCGTCTCGTCGGCATGATCATAAAGCACCCTCACCAGGCTGATCGCATCGGCGCCCGTGGCCGGCACCCCCTCACGGAATGATCCGCCCAGCCGCGCCACATCCGCCGGCAGGGCAGCCTGCGCCACCACCTCCGGCAGGTCGAAGAGGCCAAGCCGCAACCCTGGGGCGCGCGCCCGCACAGCACGCAAAAACGCCCCCGTGCCGCCGCCCACATCCAGCAGATGCGTGATGCCCGACAGCGAGACCTGCGCCAGCGTGTCCTCGGCCACCAACGCCTGGCTTTCGGCCATCAGCCGCGAATAGCGCGCGGCCACATCCCGGTCACCCGCACCACCAAAGACATAGGGCCAGAACCGCGCCAGTTCGGGGTCCGTCTCGCCACGAAAAAATGCCGCTGGTTCGGCCAGATCACCGTACAGCACGCGGTGATGGCGCACCATCTCCTCCAGCCCCGGCACGGCCAGAAACGCCGCGCCCCGGCGTGACAACCCATAAAGATCGCCCCGCCGCCGGATCAGGCCCAGCGCCGCGCCGGCCTGAACCAACACCATCATCCGCGCTTCGGGCACCCCGGCGAAAGCGGCCAGCGCCGTCACCCTCGCCGGCCCCTCGGCCAGCCGGTGCATCAGCCGCAGATCGACCAGCGCCATCAGCACCTGGCTGCGCACGAAACCCTGCATGATGTCGAAAATCGCCGCACCCTCGGCCCGCACCAGCCGGCGCAACCCCGGCACGCGCGCCGCGAAAGCCTGAAACCGGCGCGAGCCTGCCAGCCGGTTCACCCAGGACCCGGCCCCCGGCACCGCCCGTTCCGTCATCGCCATCGCCCCGCCCCTTCATTTTGCCTCAAATACTCCGGGGGGAGTCGGCAAAGCCGACGGGGGGCAGCGCCCCCCTGTCCCCCGCCGGCCCGAAAGCGCAAAACCTCAGGCCCGCGCGGGCGCCATCGGCGTCATCCGCTGCGCGTAAAGCTGCACCATCGCGGCCAGTTGCGCCTCGCCCGGGCAGGCGGGGATCGACGCGATCGCCCCGGCCAGAATGTCGCGCAGCCGCCTGATCGCCCCCTGCACACCCAGTTCCTGCACGGCCGAGGGCCGCGCCAGCGCCACGTCCTGCCCCACCGGCTTGCCCAGCGTCTCGGCATCGTAAAGCGCGTCGCGCAGATCGTCGGCCACCTGAAACGCCTCGCCGATCCGCGCGCCCAGTTCTTCCCAGGGCTCGGGCTCCTGCCCCGCCGCCACCGCACCCATCTGCGTCGCGGCCATGAACAGCGCCCCGGTCTTGGATCGGTGATAGGCGCGCAGATCGACGCTGTGCTCACTTTCCCATCCCTGGCCGGCGCAGATACCGGTCGGCATGCCGGTGTGCCGCGCCAGCAGCCGGGTCAGTGCCAGCGCGCGCAGCGCATCGGCCGGGCGGTCCTCGGGCACGGCGCGGGCCAGCGCCTCGAAAGCCGCGATGATCAGCGAATCACCTGCCAGCACCGCCAGCGGCTCGGAATAGGCCAGATGCACCGTCGGCTTGCCGCGCCGGAAATCGGCATTGTCGAAGGCCGGCAGGTCGTCATGCACCAGGCTTGCGCAATGGATCAGCTCCAGCGCCGTGGCCGCGGCATCGGCCAGCGCCGGGCGGTCGTCGCCGCAGGCCATGGCCACCGACAGGCAGATCGTGGGCCGGATGCGCGCGCCCCCGGGTGTCACGGCATAATTCAACGCATGCGCCAGCCGCGAGGGCCCACCCGCCTGCGCCCGTTCGATCGCCGCGGCCATCGCTGTCTCGATGCGTCGTGAGATGTCCATGCGCGCCACCTGTCAGTCCAGAATTACATTCGTAGTGTAAATCATACTGGACAGCTGGCGCGATCAAGTCAAGTATGGATGACATGAGCGAGGCGCATGCAGACACAAGGGCCGAGGTCGCGGTGATCGGCGCCGGGATCGGCGGGCTGTCGGCCGCCGTGCGGCTGGCCGCCGCCGGCGCCGATGTCGCGCTGATCGAGGCGCAGGGGTATCCGGGCGGCAAGATGCGCACCCTGCCCAGCGCCGCTGGCCCCGTCGATGCCGGCCCCACGGTGCTGACCATGAAGCCGGTGTTCGAGGCGCTATTCGCCGCAGCTGGCGCCCGGCTGGAGGATCACGTCACGCTGATACCCCAGCCCATCCTGGCCCGCCACTGGTGGCCGGACGGCGGCACATTGGACCTGTTCCCGGACACCCAGGCCAGCGCCCACGCCATCGGCACCGGCTTCGGCGCGAAGGCCGCGCGGGAGTTCCTGGCCTTCGATGCCCGCATGGCCCAGGCGCTGGCGGCCTTCGAGGCGCCGATGATGCTGTCCCCCCGCCCGGCGCCAATGGCTGCCGCCCGTGCAATGGCCACCCGCCCCGGCCTCTGGCCGCTCATGGCCCCGGGCCGGTCGCTGGCCGCGCTGCTGAAGGCGCATTTCACCGACCCCCGCCTGCGCCAGCTTTTCGGTCGCTACAGCACCTATGTCGGCGGCACCCCCACCCATAGCCCCGCCGTTCTGGGGCTGATCTGGCGGGCCGAGGCCGCGGGCGTCTGGGCCGTGCAGGGCGGCATGCACGCGCTGGCGCAGGCGCTGGCCGGGCTGTTCGAAACGCTTGGCGGGCGACTCTACCTGAATGCGCCGGTCGCGGGGCTGGACATCGCCTCGGGCGCACTTACGGGCATGCGGCTGGCCGATGGCCGGCGCGTTTCCTGCCGGCAGGCGGTGTTCAACGGCGATCCGGCGGCGCTGGTGGCGGGACTGATGGGCGAGGACGCGCGCCGCGCCATCCGCCCCGCCGCCACCGAGCCGCGCGCGCTTTCGGCCCGGGTCTGGACCTTCGCGGCCGAAGCAACCGGCGCGCCCCTGACCCATCACAACCTCTTCTTCGCCGATACCGAAGCCGCGGAATTCGCCCCGCTAGACCGGGGCGAGGCGCCATCGGACCCCACCGTTTATATCTGCGCCCAGGACCGCAAGACCGGCCCGGCAAATGGCCCCGAGCGTTTTCAGTTCATCCTCAACGCCCCCGCGCTGGCCAAAGGCGCCGCGCCAGACCCCGCAGAGGCCACCGCATGCCTGACACAGACCTTAACCCGCCTTTCCCGCTTCGGCCTGCGCTTCAGCCCGGAACCGACGGCCGAGGCGCTGACAATGCCGCAACACTTCGCGGCCCTGTTCCCGGGCAGCCGGGGGGCGCTTTACGGGCGCAGCCCGCACGGTGCGCTGGCGCCTTTCCTGCGGCCGACGGCGCGGACAAAGGTGACGGGCCTCTATCTGGCCGGGGGCGGGGCGCATCCGGGGGCGGGCGTGCCGATGGCGGCGCTGTCGGGGGCGAACGCGGCGCAGGCGGTGCTGCTGGACCGGACTTCTCGGTCCCCGATTTCTCGGTCCACGTCGGCCCGGACGGCTATGCCTGGTGGTATCTCGACGCCATCAGCGACGACGGCACCCGCGCGCTCTCGGTAATCGGGTTCATCGGCTCGGTCTTTTCGCCCTGGTATCGCTGGTCCGGGCGCAGGAACCCGCAGAACCATGTCTGCATCAATGTCGCCACCTACGGGCCGGGCGGGCGCTTCACCATGACCGACCGGGGCGAGGGCGCGCTGCGGCAGACGCGCGACCGACTGCAGGTCGGCCCCAGCGCGATGCACTGGACCGGCAGCCAGTTGGTGGTGGAGATCGACGAGATCGGCGCGCCCCCAATGGTGACCCCGGTGCGCGGCACCGTCACCCTGACCCCGCAGGCCGTGTTCGACCGCAGCGTGGCGCTGACCCCGGACGGGCGGCACATCTGGCGGCCCTACGCCCCCATCGCGCGGGTGGATGTGGACCTGACCCAGGGCCACCGCTGGCAGGGGCACGGCTATTTCGACGCGAATTTCGGCAGCGCCGCGCTGGAGGCCGATTTCCGTTTCTGGACCTGGGGGCGGTTTCCGCATCGCGGCGGGGCGACCTGCTTTTACGACGCCACACGGATGGACGGCAGCACGCTGCAAACCGCGCTTCATTTCACCCCCGATGGCCGGATCGAGCCCGTCGAGGCCCCGCCCCTGACCCGCTTTCGCCGCAGCCTGTGGGCGGTGCGGCGGGAAACCCGGGCGGATCCGGGCTTCCGGCCGCATCAGGTGATGAACATGCTGGACGCGCCTTTCTACAGCCGGTCCCAGGTGCGCACCCGCATCGATGGCGAGGAAACCACCGGCGTGCACGAGGCGCTGGACCTGCGCCGCTTCGCCTCGCCGCTTATAAAACCGATGCTGGCAGTGCGCGTGCCGCGCCGGCCGGGGTGGCGCTTTGGCTGAGACGATGCCCGGTTGACCCGCTCGGGAAGCACGGGCGGTGGCATTCCTCTACGATCCGAACCGATCAAGCGGCGTTTGCTCGAGACCTCTCAGCCGAAATCCCCGCCCCCCTGCTGCCAGGGCTGGACCAGATTGCCGAAACGCGTGAACCGCCCCTCGAAGCTCAGCTCCACCGTGCCGATGGGGCCATGGCGCTGCTTGCCGATGATCACCTCGGCCTTGCCATGGACCTTCTCCATGACCTCCTGCCATTTCGCCATCGCCTCCAGGTCATGGTCGCCCGGCTTTTCCCGTTCCTTGTAATACTCGTCCCGGTAGACGAACATCACCACATCCGCGTCCTGCTCGATCGAGCCGGACTCGCGCAGATCCGACAGTTGCGGGCGCTTGTCGTCGCGGTTTTCCACCTGGCGCGAAAGCTGCGACAGGGCGACGACGGGGATGCTCAGCTCCTTGGCGATGGCCTTCAGCCCCTGGGTGATCTCGCTGACCTCCTGCACGCGGTTTTCCTTGGACGTGCCGCGCAGAAGCTGCAGATAGTCCACCATCAGCACATCCAGCCCATGCGTGCGCTTCAGCCGCCGGGCGCGGGCGGCAACCTGGGCGATGGGCAGCGCGGGCGTGTCGTCGATGTAAAGCGGGCAGGCCTCCAGCGCCTTGGCGGCCTCGACGAAACGGCGGAATTCCTCTTCGGTCATGTCGCCGCGGCGGATCTGCTCGCTGGGCACCTCGGCGGCCTCGGACAGGATCCGCGCGGCCAGCTGCTCGGCGCTCATCTCCAGACTGAAAAACCCGACGACCCCGCCGTTCAACGTGCCCTCGCTGCCATCGGGGCGCTGCCCGCGCTGCCAGACCTTGG
Organism: Paracoccaceae bacterium; assembly: GCA_007117005.1. GTDB lineage: Bacteria > Pseudomonadota > Alphaproteobacteria > Rhodobacterales > Rhodobacteraceae > Pararhodobacter. The sequence continues at coordinate 2,763 of SKHK01000068.1, read as the reverse complement.
CGATGTTGAAGGCGATGTTGGTCGCCAGCGAGGTCTTGCCCATCGACGGCCGCCCGGCGAGGATGATCAGGTCCGAAGGATGCAGCCCGCCCAGCTTGCGGTCCAGATCGGTCAGACCCGTGGATATGCCCGCCAGCCCGCCATCGCGCTGATAGGCGGCATTGGCCACGTCCACCGCCTGCGTGACGGCCTTCAGGAAGGACTGGAAACCCCGCTCGGCCACGCCCTGCTCGCCCAGCTTGTAAAGCTGCTGCTCGGCATCGACGATCTGCTCTTTCGGCTCGCTGTCCACATCGACCTGCGCGGCGCGCGCGGCGATGTCACGGCCCAGGCGGATCAGGTCCCGCCGCACCGCCAGATCGTAGATCATCTGCGCATAGTCACGCGCCGCCCAAGCCGAAATCGCCGCCCCGGCAAGCCGCACCAGATAGGCCGGCCCGCCCAGTTCGGCCAACCCCTCGTCGCCCTCCATGAACGCCTTCAGCGTGACGGGCGAGGCCAGCGCGTTTTTCTGGATGCGCGCCGCCGCGATCTCGAAGATGCGCTGATGGACGGGCTCGAAGAAATGCTCGGCCTTCACCAGCGAGGAAATACGGTCATAGACATCGTTGTTGACCAGCATTGCACCCAGCAGCTGTTGTTCGGCCTCGATATTGTGCGGAAAGGCCTCGGATAGCGAGGGGTCGGTCCCGTCAGGCCGGATCACGCCGGATTGGGTAACGCTGGTGGGGCGCAACGGGGCGATATCGCTCATGCGGGTCTCCTGTGGCGGCCCCTTGCGAAGCCTGTGGCGCGGCACGACAGAAAAGGCGCGGCATCAGCACGCAAGACCGTCCGCGGATATTTGTCAGACATTCAGCGGCGCATCATGCTGCCGGAAACCGCCGCTGCAAAAGCGCTGGTGACACGCAGTAGCGGCGAATCAATTATGGCAAATCCCGGTCCGCTGGGCAATCTGGGTATGTCTGTGGAAAAGCCGGGGATGAAACCGGGAAAAGCCAGCCTCTACCTTATATCGTATCCGATCACGCATGTCACGCTACGGATGCCCAAGCCCGGCGCAGCCAGCTTGGCGCATAAATGCCAGACAATAAAATGTCTTACATCTATTTCCGATTGTCTGCCCATTCCGTCGGCGCCTTCAGAAAGGCTTCGACGGCATCCAGGGTCGTGGTGTCGAAATCGCCCCCGCGGCGCGCCTCTGCCAGCACGTCCCACCAGGTGCACAGCCGGTGCAGGGTCACGCCGGCCTCGGCCAGTCGATCCTCGGCGCCGGGGAAGATGTCATAGAAAAAGATCACCGCGGTATGGTGGCAGGCAGCGCCGGTCTCGCGGATCGCCTCGACGAAGCTGAGCTTCGAGCCGCCATCGGTGGCCAGATCCTCGACCAGCAGCACCCGCTGGCCAGGGGTCATGTCGCCCTCGATCCGGGCGTTGCGACCATAGCCTTTCGGCTTCTTGCGCACATAGCTCATCGGCAGGGCCATGCGTTCGGCCACCAGCGCGGCAAAGGGAATGCCCGCGGTCTCGCCCCCGGCGATGTTGTCGAAGGCCTCGAAACCCGCCGACGCCATCACCTTCGTGGCCATGAAATCCATCAGCGTGGACCGGATGCGGGGATGCGAGATCAGCTTTCGGCAATCGATATAGGTTGGCGCGCGCAGGCCGGAGGCCAGGGTGAAGGGCTCGTCGGCGTTGAAATGCACCGCCTTGATATCCAGCAGCATGCGCGCCGAAAGGCGGCCCATCAGGGCGGGGTCGGTATGGCTGCTGGGGATCATGACGCGGCTCCGGTCTGGCTGTGGCTGCTCTGGCAGTGACTGGGCGGCGGATAGCCGGAAAGCGGCGCGGGCGCAACGGTTCGCGCGCGGCTCAGGCTGGCGGCAGCGCCACCCCCAGCCTGTCGGCCACCGCCTGTGCCGCGGGGGCGCAGCCGGTCCAGTCGGCCCCGCGCGCAGCGAATAGCGTGGCCTGCGATTGCAGCACCGGCGGGCCGGCCAGCACCTTCAGGTGATTGGCGCGCAGCGTCTCGCCGGTCGATGTGATGTCGGCCACGGCCTCGGCCGTCAGGTTGCGGATCGTGCCTTCGGTCGCGCCCTGGCTGTCGACCAGCTGGTAATCGGCCACCCCGTGGCGGCGCAGATAGTCGCGCACCAGCCGGTGATACTTGGTGGCGATGCGCAGCCGGAAACCATGCGCGGCGCGAAAGGCGGCGGCCACGGCGTCCAGATCATCCAGCGTTTCCACATCCACCCAGGCCGCCGGGACCGCGATGATCAGATCGGCATGACCAAAGCCCATCGGCGCCAGTTCCGCCACCCGCGCGCCCCAGCCCGCCAGCTTTTCGCGCACCAGATCGGTGCCAGTGACGCCCAGATGGATGCGCCCCGCCGCCAGCTCGCGCGGAATCTCACCGGCCGACAGCATGACCAGCGCCACGCCCGTCAGCCCCTCGACCGCGCCGGCATATTCGCGCGCGTGCCCGGTGCGGCGCAGGGTGATGCCGCGCGCGGCGAACCAGTCAAAGCTCTGGTCCATCAGCCGGCCCTTTGACGGCACGCCGATCTTCAGCATACCCCGCCCCCCCTCATGCCCGCCCCCCCTTCAGCGCCGCTACCAGCGCGGGCCGGATCACGCCGCCCACCGCCGGGATCGCGCCCCCCTGCCCCAGCACCGCCGTCAGCGCGTCATAGCGCCCGCCCTGGGCAACGGGGGGCAGGTCATCGCGCCCCTCGGCATAAAGGCCAAAGACGAAACCGTCGT
>SKHK01000305.1 GCA_007117005.1 Paracoccaceae bacterium | reverse complement strand
TGGCTTCCGGTTCCGATCTTTTCGACACGCGATAACAAGGGGCTGAAGCGGATCATGTGCATCCGGATGAACGCGACCCGCCATGGATTGGTCGGAGTAGCAGGATTCGAACCTGCGACCTCTGGTACCCAAAACCAGCGCGCTACCAGGCTGCGCCATACTCCGACAGGCGCTCTCTAGACCAAGCCGACGGTCGGGGGAAGCCGTGAAACGCCGCCGCGCCCGGCGATTGCGGATACCCCCCTGATCACTCATTCATCGCAGGGCCATGCGGCGATGGTCTGGTCCAGCCGGGGATGGCGGATTTCGCTGCCCGGGGTGATGCCCAGACGGTCCGACAGGCCGCCATTGATTTCCAGCACCATAAGGACATCCTGGCCGCCGTCGATCGGTGTGCGGTCAAGCGGGCGGGCCTGCGGGTGGATATGCTGGACGATGCCCGCAGGCCCGATGAACAGCATGTCGAGCGGGATCAGCGTGTTCTCCATCCAGAAGACCGCGCGGTCCGGTCTGTCGAAGATGAAGAGCATGCCCGCGGAGCGCGGCAGCGATTCCCGATGCATCAGCCCCGTGGCGCGGGTTTCCGGCGTGTCCGCGATCTCGACCGAAAAGCGCGCCTGACCCCATGGACCACGCAGATGCACGGTATCGGCGCGGCAGACCGCCTGCGCCTGGGCAAGGGGCGCGGGTCCCGCCAGGCCGGTCAGCGCATGCACGATGACCAGCGCCGCCAGAAGCCGGGATATCCATGACCGAGGGGCGTGGATCATATGCATCGAAGCCTCATGACAGCGGCCGGAAACGCCGGCCAGCCTGCAAAGCATCGTCATCGACGCGGCGCCGTCAAGATGCAACGTCGCATGCGCCGGTGAAGGCCGCGCCGCCGACAGGCGAAGTTGAACGGACGGGGCGCGGCCAGCCCCCAGGCTTTGGCCGCGCCCCATATGCTGTCCAGCACGCCCCGATAGCGCAAAAGGCTGGAGGCACCGCATAGGGCTGCATGCGGCGCACACGCGCAGGCCAGAAGCGGGACAGGCGGCGGTCAGCCCTGCTCTGGTTCCAACGCGGTCTCCCAGGACGTGACCACCACCGCCTGCCGGCCGCGCTCGCCATCGACAATGCGCATGGCGATCGCCTCTCCCGGCTGCAGATCGGCGAAACCGGAGCGGCGCAGCACCTCAATATGAATGAAGACATCCTCGCCCCGGCCAAAGACATTGCCGAAGCCGAAGCCCTTCATCTTGTCGAACCACTTGACCTTTGCGGGTTCAAGCGGCAGCGCCTGCAGTCCCTCCGGCAGGGTGTCGCCTGCGCCCTCGCCCGCGCCACCGTCGGCCGGCGGGGTGATTGTCAGCACCTCGACGACTTGCAGACCGCGCTGCGTCTCCTGCACCAGCACCTCGATCCCGGCATTGTCACAGACGGACCCCTGCCCGAAGCTGCGCAACGCGTTGACATGCAGAAAGACATCCGGCCCGCCATCCTCTGGCAGGATGAAGCCATATCCCTTGTCCGCGTTAAACCATTTGACACTGCCGCGCAGGCGCCAGCGTTCCTGTTCAGTTTCCATCATTCCTTTTCCAAACCCGGATGACAGTTCGTCATGATGTCTCTTGCGTCGTTCTTCCCATGGGCGGGTGTAACCGCCAATCAGGGCCCGCGACGCGACGTTGTCCCTGCCCCTGCCGGCCGCCAGGGGCTCAGGGGTTCAGCCGCGTCACCGACCATTGCGCGCCCGGCGCGGCTCGGCGCCAACGATAACGGTCATGCAGGCGAAAGGCTCCATCGGCCCAGAATTCGATCTCGACCGGTGTGATCCGGAACCCGCCCCAGAACGGCGGGCGCGGCGGTTTCGGCCCCAGCTTCAGGGTCAGGCGTGCGACCTCTGCCATCAGCGCGCTGCGCGAGGCCAGCGGCTGTGACTGACGCGACGCCCAAGCCCCCAGGCGCGACTGCAGCGAGCGCGACGCGTAATAGCTGTCGGCATCGGGACCTTCAGCCCGTTCGACCATGCCGCGCACCCTGATCTGTCGCCGCAGCGATTTCCAGTGCAGCACAAAGGCCGCCATGCCGCTGGCGTCCAGTTCCTGCCCCTTGGCGCTGCCGTAATTGGTGTAGAAGACGAAACTGTCCGCCGCGATGTCCTTCAGGAGAACCATGCGGACATTGGGCATGCCTTGCGCATCGACGCTGGCCAGCGCCATCGCATTGGGGTCATTGGGCTCTGACCGGGTTGCCGCCTCCAGCCAGTCCTGCGCGATTACGAACGGATCGTCGCCCGCGAAAATGCCGCTGCGGGTGTCCGGTTCCGGCCGGTCTTCCTGGTGGTGATCTGGGGTTTCCGTGTTCGTCATAAGCTCACATCACCGCGGCGTTCGCCTTGCTTCGTGGTACGATGGTCCGGTGCAATTCGGGGTGGCATGAGGGCGAACCGACGCCTCGCACCGCCTGCCCGCACGGAACACGCCCGGCGGGAATTCTGCCGGCCCGTGGCATGCCACATAGGACCTGACAACGGCGCGGACAATGCTTCAAAAGAGACAAGCGTTCAAATCCCGGTGCACAGGATCACGGCGAGCGGCCTTGAAGCGCGCGACCCTTTCGCCTAAGCCTCGGCCGATCCCGGGTATATGACAAGGACGGACAGGATGGCGGGTTTGATGGACGGCAAGCGCGGCCTGATCATGGGGCTGGCGAATGACAAGTCGATCGCCTGGGGCATCGCGCAGGCGCTGGCCGCACAGGGCGCGGAGCTGGCGTTTTCCTATCAGGGCGATGCGCTGCGCAAGCGGGTGCACCCCCTGGCCGAAAGGCTGGGCGTGCCGCGGGTCTTCGAATGCGATGTGGCCGATCCGGCCTCGCTCGATGCGCTCTTTGCCGGCCTGAAAGACCTGTGGGGCGAGATCGATTTCGTCGTCCATGCCATCGGCTTTTCCAACAAGGACGAATTGCGCGGCCGCTATGTCGACACGTCGCGCGACAACTTCCTGATGACGATGGATATTTCCGTCTATTCCTTTACCGCGGTCTGCCAGCGGGCGGCGGCCATGATGCGCCCGGGCGGGTCGCTGCTGACACTTACCTACTACGGCGCCGAAAAGGTGATGCCGCATTACAACGTGATGGGGCTGGCCAAGGCGGCGCTGGAATCCTCGGTCATGTATATCGCCGAGGATCTGGGCAAGGATGGCATCCGCTGCAACGCGATCAGCGCCGGGCCGATCAAGACGCTTGCAGCATCGGGCATCGGCGATTTTCGCTATATCCTGAAATGGAACGAGCTGAACTCGCCCCTGCGGCGCAACGTGACGCAGGAAGAGGTGGGCAAGGCCGCGCTTTATCTGCTCTCCGACCTGGGGTCCGGCACCACGGGCGAGGTGCTGCATGTGGATGCCGGCTATCACGCGGTGGGGATGAAGGCGGTGGATGCGCCCGATATCGCCACCACCGGCCACCAGCCGGCGCCAAAGACTCAGGGTTAGGCCCATGACCGACCGTTTGCCGCATGAAAAGGGCTTTCACGTCAGTTGGGATCAGCTGCACCGCGACGCCCGGGCGCTGGCCTGGCGCCTGCAGGGCGAAGCCCCCGAGGACGGCTGGCGCGCGGTGGTGGCGATCACGCGCGGGGGAATGGCACCGGCGATGATCGTCTCGCGCGAGCTGAACATCCGCGTTGTCGATACCGTGTCGGTCAAGAGTTATGACAAGATGACCCGCAAGGAGGCCCATCTGATCAAGGCCCCGGCCGCCGATATCATGACCGACGGCGGCGCGGGCGTGCTGATCATCGACGATCTGGTCGATACCGGAAAGACACTGGAACTGGTGCGCGCACTCTATCCCAAGGCGCATTACGCCACCGTCTATGCAAAGCCAAAGGGCAAGCCGATGGTGGAGACCTATATAACCGAGGTCAGCCAGGATACCTGGATCTTTTTTCCCTGGGACCTGGCACTGCAATATGTGGAACCCTACCGCGCCGGGGGTTGAGACCGCGGCGCCCGCCACGCGCAATGGCACCCGCTTTCAGGCCGGCGCCATGATGCAGGCGGCCTCGCAGCACAGGCGTTCGCGCCATGCATTTTTCCTCTCGCCCGGCTCGCCAGGCGACCCGGATTGTCCATGGTATCGGATTTCCCTGTATATCGGCTTGCCCAGTCTACCGGCGTGACAAGCCAACAGGCTTTCCGGCTCACCCGGCTTTACGGGACTGCACTGCCGGTTCTGCCGCACCCGCCCCGCCGTCGCTGCCCGCCCCGCCCTTGCTGCCCGCCCCGCCCTTGCTGCCCGCCTTGCCGTCATTGGCCCTCTGGCCGCCTGCACCCAGCCCCGCCTCGCCAGCCGCCGGACGCAGCAATTGTCGTGTCTGCGGGGTCAGCGCATCGCCGGGCTGATCGGACAGGGTCAGGCTGGCCGGCTGCCCGCCCTGCCCCGCTGTTTCCGCCATGGTGGTCAGGCGCAGCGCGCGCATGCCACGATACTGCCCCAGCCGGGCGTGGGCCAGCAGCCGCGAGTCGCTGCCCTCCAGCCGCACCTCCTCCAGCGCCGACAGTGGCAGGGTCAGCACCGATCCCGGAGACAGCGCCAGTGCCTCGCCCAATGGCAGCGGTACGCGCGCCAGCACCCCGCGCAGGGTGATGGTCGATTGCATCACGCTCGCCCCCAGCCGGGCCTGCCAGTCGGGGCTGGCAGTATCGACCACCGCGTCCGATGCGGGGCCGGGCGTTGCCATCGCCGGGACCACCGGCAGGGCCAGCAGCATCGCCCCCTCGCGCGCCACATCGCCGCAGGACAGCGTCACCGAAAGCCGGCGCAGGGTGAAGCGCCCCTCCTCCAGCAGCACTTCCATCAGGCGGGCATTGGGCACCATCCGTGCCATGCGCCAGACCAGCGGGGCGGGGTCATGCGGGGCGGGGTCATGCGGCGGCGCGGTGCCTGCATCGGCCCGCAGGCGCGCGCTTTCCTCCACATAGGCCGACAGGCAATCGTCCAGCACTTCAGATATCAGCACCGAATCGGTCAGGGTGGGGGCGCGTGGCTGACCTGTGCGCGCCGACAGGCGGCCCGTCGCGCGGTGTTCGATCAGCGCGGTAAAGAGCGCCTGATCCAGGCAGGCCATCCCGCCAGGGCCGGGTTCTGCCGCCAGCACCGGCTCCAGCAAGGCCAGAAACCCGTCGGGTTCGACCACATCCATCAGCTCCGACAGGACCACCGCCTGATCCGCGCCCGCACGGGCGCGCGCATGCAGCCCGGGGCAGACCCGGTTGCAGGCGCGCGACAGGGCGCGTTCCAGCGGGTCGGCCCGAGGCGGGGGGGGCGGCACCACGCCTTCAGATGTCTTCCGCCGCGGCTGCAGCTTTCGACGCAAGAGCGAGGGCTTGCCATTCGCCATGGTCTGATCAGACCCGCGATCCGCCGCCCCATCCGCAACTGCCTGATCGTCTGTGTCCGCTTCTGCCGTCATGCCCTGCCGCCCCTGCTGCACGGGCAAACATGGCAGCGAAGGGTTAAGACAGTCTTTCGCCCGCCCGCGGCGGGGCCCGGAGCATACCCGGCCGCTAATCCGCCAGCCGGCTGACGACGACCACCACCTCCGGCTTCTTGCCGATCTCATCGACACAAGCCTGCCGCACCCGGCGCTTGATCACCTCGATCAGCTTGTCGTCATCGGCCAGAACCTTGGGCCCCGTGCGGCCCAGTTCCCCGGCCAGTTCCGCCTCGATCGCCTCTGCCAGCTCACGCCTGGATCGGCCGCGCTTTGGCAGGCCCTGGCAATCCGTCCAGGGGTCGCCAAGCGGTTCCCCTTCCTCGTCGATCAGCAGGGTCACCAGCACCAGCCCGTTCAGCGCCATGCGGATCCGCTCGCGCAACACGCCGTCCAGCGCACCGTAGATCGCGCCCCCGTCCAGATAAAGCCGCCCGGTTTCAACCTGTTCGGCCGGTTGCGGGGCATCGCCGGTCAGGTCCAGCATGGTGCCGTTGGGTGCGATCGCCGTGGCGCAGCCGCGCGCGGCGGCCAGCTTTGCATGCTCGCGCAGATGCCGGTGCTCGCCATGCATCGGCACCACCATCCGCGGGCGCAGCAATTCGTGCATCCGCTCCAGATCCGGCCGGTTGGCATGGCCGGAAACGTGATAGGCGCCAGTGGTATTGTCCACCACATCGATGCCGCGTTCAGCCAACTGGTTGACGATGCGCAGGACACCGCGCTCGTTGCCCGGAATCGTCATCGAGGAGAAGAGGAACAGATCCCCCTCCTTCAGCGACAGGCCCATGTAATTGCCCCGCGCCAGTTGCGCCGAGGCCGCGCGCCGCTCGCCCTGGCTGCCGGTGACGATCAGCATCAGGTTCTCGCGCGGGATATCGCCGGCCTCCTCCGGGCTGATGGTGGGGGGGAAGTCATGCAGAAGCCCGGCCTCGGTCGCCGTGCGGACCATGGTCTGCATCGCCCGGCCCAGCAGACAGACCGAGCGCCCGCACTCACGCGCCGCCTGCGCCAGCGTGCGCAGACGGGCCACGTTCGACGCGAATGTCGTGGCCACCACCATGCCCGGCGCCTGGCCGATCAGCGCCTGCATCGCCGCGGGCAGCGAGGATTCAGACCGCCCGGGATGCGGCGAAAAGACATTCGTCGAATCACAGACCAGCACCTTGACGCCCTTCTGGCCCAGCCCCTCGAAAAGCGCCTCGTCAAAGGGCTCGCCCACGCCCGGGGCGAGGTCCAGCTTGAAATCGCCCGTATGCACCACCCGGCCCGCGGGGCTGTCGATCACCAGCGCCGAGGCCTCGGGCAGCGAATGCGACACCGGCAGGAACTGCACCTCGAAGGGGCCCGCCGATACCGCCTCCGGCGCCAGGCCCACGGTCTCGATTTCTTCCACCGGCTGGCCGGCTTCCATCATCTTGCGCGCGGCGATGCGGGCGGTGAAATCCCGTGCGAAGACCGGCGCGCCCAGCCGCGCCCACAGATGCCCCAACGCGCCGACATGGTCTTCATGGGCATGGGTGATGAAGATCGCCTCCAGCCGGTCCTTGCGCTCTTCCAGCCAGGCGATATCGGGCAGGATCAGGTCAACCCCGGGGCTGCCGTCCATATCCGGAAAGGTAACGCCCAGATCGACCAGGATCAGCCGTTCGCGCCCCTTTGGCCCATAGCCGTAGACATAGGCGTTCATGCCCACCTCGCCCGCGCCCCCCAGGGGAAGATAGATCAACCGATCGCCGCTCATGCCTGCTCCTCATTGCCGTTGGTCTTGTTATACGCATGGATGACGCAAAGGCCATGCATGGTCAGGTCATCCTCTACCGCGTCAAACAGGGTCTCGCCCTGCGCGAAAAGCGGTGCCAGCCCGCCGGTGCCGATCACCTTCATGGGCCGCCCGTATTCAGCCCTGATGCGCGACGTGATCCCTTCGATCAACCCGGTATAACCCCAGAAGACGCCGGACTGGATGCATTCCACCGTGTTGATGCCGATCACCCGCTCGGGGCGGCTGATATCGACATGGGGCAGCGCGGCGGCGCCCATGTGCAGGGCCTCGAGGCTCAGGTTGACGCCGGGCGCGATCACGCCCCCGACATAGGCGCCGTCATGGGCCACGACGTCGAAATTGGTGGCGGTTCCGAAATCGACGACCACCACATCGCCGCCATGCCGGGCATGCGCGCCGGCGGCATTGGCCAGCCGGTCCGGGCCCGGGCGCACGCCGGCCTCTACCCGGTGCGGCACGGGCAGCAGGCATTCGGGCTTGCCCACCACCAGCGGGCGGCAGTCGAAATAGCGGTCACAAAGAACACGGAGGTTGAACACCACCCGCGGCACGGTCGAGGCGATGACCACATCGGTGATGTCCATGGGCAGGTCGTGCAGCCGCATCAGGGAAGACAGCCAGACATAATACTGATCCGCCGTGCGCTGATGCTCGGTCGAGGCACGCCAGGTGGCGATGAAGGCCCGCCCGTCCCAAAGCGAAAAGACGGTATTGGTGTTGCCGCAATCGATGCATAACAGCATGGGCGCCCTCCGTTGGCCGGGTCAGGGAAAGAAGATATCGGCGGCGGGGATGGTCCGGCGGCCGGTTGTGGTCTTCAGCACCAGCGCGCCGGTATCATCGATGGTGTCGAAAACGCCGTGATGTACCTCGCGCATCGCCCGCGCCACCACCGGCTGACCCAGCCGCACCACACGCGCCAGAAAGGCCGCGCGCACCGGGGCGAAGCCCTGGGCGGCGAATACCGCTTCCCAGGACGCATAGCGCGGCGCCAGCGCGTCCAGCAACGCCTCCTGTGCCACCTGCAACCCCGTCGCCGCGCGCAGACTGACAGGCGGAAAGGCCGCGTCCGGCTCGGGCCTCGGCGCCGCCATCAGGTTCACCCCGATCCCCAGCGCCAGCCCACCCTGCCCGTCGCTTTCCAGCAGGATGCCGGACAGCTTGCCGCCCTCCAGCAGCACGTCATTGGGCCATTTCAGCGCAAAGGCGCCGGCCAGCCCGGTGACATCCTCCAGCGCCTCGCCCAACGCCAGCGCGGCCAGAAACGACCGCATCGCCAGCCGCCCCGGCGCCTCGCCCGGCAGCATCGCCAGCGTGGCGGCGAAGTTCCCCGGCGGGTCCGCCCAGGCACGGCCGCGCCGGCCGCGCCCGCCGGTCTGCCGCCGCGCCAGTATCCAGACCGGCCCCGCCAGGCCCGGGAGGCGCCGCAAGCCTTCGGCATTGGTGCTGTCCACTTCCTCCAGCACCATACGCCCCACGCCTTCGGGCCAGGTCACGGCTGCCTCTTCATCTTGCCGAAAATACTCTGGGGGGTGAGCCGCGCCAGCGGCGAGGGGGGGGCAACGCCCCCCTGCCCCGACCCGCCACCGGCACCCCGTTCAGCGCACAAGCGCTTGCGCCGCCAGTGCCGCCGCCCCGTCGATGCCGAAGAGATTGATCACCCCCAGCACCATCACCGCGGCCGAAGCGACCAGCAGCACCCGCTCCACCGGCCCGATGTCACGGTCCAGCGCCTCGCGCTCCTCGCCGAAATACATGTAGTAGACGATGCGCAGGTAATAGAAGGCGCCGATCACGCTGGCAATCACCCCAGCCACGGCCAGCCAGACCATCCCCGCATTCACCGCCGCCGCCAGAACCGAGAACTTCGCCCAGAAACCGACCAGCGGCGGCAAACCGGCAAGGCTGAACATCAGGACCAACAGCGCCAGCGCCGAAAGGGGCTGTGCAGTGGACAGCATGTGCAGATCATCGATCCGCGCAACCTGCCGTCCGTCGCGCCGCATCGACAGGATGAAGGCGAAGACGCCCACCGACATGACCACATAGATCGCCATGTACAGCAGCGTCGCCTGCACCCCGGCCGCCGTCCCCGCAGCCAGGCCGATCAGCGCAAAGCCCATGTGGCTGATCGAGGAATAGGCCATCAGCCGCTTGATGTCGGTCTGCAACAGCGCCCCGATCGCGCCCACAAAGACCGAAGCTACGGCCAGGAAGGCGATGATCTGCGACCAGTCGCCCGGTGCGGCGCCGAAGCCGTCATGCAGCACCCGCGCCAGCAGCGCCATCGCCGCCACTTTCGGCGCGGTGGCGAAAAACGCCGTCACCGCCGTTGGCGCGCCCTGATACACATCCGGCGTCCACATGTGGAAGGGCACCGCCGACACCTTGAACGCCAGACCCGCCAGCATGAAGGCCAGCCCCATCAGCAGGCCCAGCGGCAACTGCCCGGCTTCGATCACGCTGGCAATGCCCGCCAGCTGCGTGGTGCCGGCATAGCCATAGACCAGCGACGCGCCATAAAGCAGCAGGCCCGAGGCCAGCGCGCCCAGGACGAAATACTTCAACCCCGCTTCCGTCGAGCGCGCGCTGTCGCGGCGGAAGGCGGCAAGGATGTACAGCGCCAGCGATTGCAGCTCCAGCCCCATGTAAAGCGTGATCAGGTCGGCGGCCGAGACCATGACCATCATCCCCACCGTGGCCAGCGCCACCAACACCGGGTATTCGAAGCGCAAGAGATCGTTGCGCTGCATGTAGCCCTGCCCCATCAGCAGCACCATCGCGCCAGAGATCAGGATCAGGATGCGCGCGAAACGCGAGAAATAGTCATCCACCATCAACCCGCCAAAGACCGGCCGCGCCTCGCCCGAGGTGGCGCCGACCAGCACCGCCAGGAACAGCATGAAGCCCACCGTCAGCCACAGGATCAGGGGCGCGCTGCGGTCCTTGCCCGTATAGACGCCGCCCAGCAGCGCCGCGATGGCAAAAAGGGCCAGCAGGATCTCGGGCAGGGCCAGGGTCAGATCAGCCGAAGTCATTGCATCTTGCCTTTCGTCAACGCGGTTGCGTCAGGGTCTCTGGGTCTGGGCCAGCGCGTTCGCGGCCTCATGGGCAGCCAGCGCGCCATCGTAGTCTCCGACCAGCGCCGCCACCGAGGGCCCGATGATATCCGTGATCAGCGACGGATAGACCCCCAGCAGGACCACCATCACCACCAGCGGCGCAAAGAGCGCCTTTTCCCGCCGGTCCATGTCCGGCAGCGCTTTCAGGCTGTCCTTGATGATCGGCCCGAAGACAACCCGCCGGTACAGCCACAGCCCATATCCCGCCGACAGGATCACCCCGGTCCCGGCCACCACCGCCACCCAGGTGTTGACCTGGAAAACGGCCATGAAGGTCAGGAATTCGCCAACGAATCCGCTGGTGCCCGGCAGGCCGACATTGGCCATGGTGAACAGCATGAAGACCAGCGCATAGACCGGCATCCGGTTCACCAGCCCACCATAGGCCGCAATCTCTCGCGTGTGCATGCGGTCATAGATCACGCCCACCGCCAGAAACAGCGCGCCGGAAATGAAACCGTGGCTGATCATCTGGAAGATCGCGCCATCGACCCCCTGTTGCGTGGCGGCGAAGATGCCCATGGTCACAAAGCCCATATGCGCCACCGAGGAATAGGCGACCAGCTTCTTCATGTCCTCCTGCACCAGCGCGACCAGGGACGCGTAGACAATGGCGATGGCCGATAGCCACAGCACGAAGGGCGCCATCAGGTCGGATGCCACCGGGAACATCGGCAGCGAAAAGCGCAGGAATCCGTAGCCGCCCATCTTCAGCAGCACGGCGGCCAGGATCACCGACCCGGCCGTCGGCGCCTGCACATGCGCATCCGGCAGCCAGGTATGCACCGGCCACATCGGCATCTTGACGGCGAAGGACGCAAAGAAGGCCAGCCAGAGCAGCGTCTGCATGCCGCCCACCACCTGCCAGCCCATCAGGTTCAACGGCCCCGCGCTGAATTCATGGGTCAGAAGCGTCGGAATATCGGTGGTGCCCGCATCCATGAACATGGCGATCATGGCGACCAGCATCAGCACCGAGCCGAAGAAGGTGTAGAGGAAGAACTTGAAGGCCGCATAGATGCGGTCCTTGCCGCCCCAGATGCCGATGATCAGGAACATCGGGATCAGGCTTGCCTCGAAGAACAGGTAGAACAGCACCAGATCCAGCGCCACGAAGACGCCGATCATCAGCGTTTCCAGCACCAGAAAGGCGATCATGTATTCCTTGACCCGATGCGTCACGTTCCAGCAGGCGCCGATGGTCAGCGGCATCAGGAAGGTGGTCAGCATCACGAAGAGGATGGAAATACCATCCACCCCCAGCTTGTAGGTCAGGCCCAGGATCCATTCCCGTTCCTCGACATGCTGAAAGCCGGTGTCGTTGGGGTCGAAGGTGAAGAACAGGATCAGCGACACCAGGAAGGTCGCCGTGGTCGCCACCAGCGCCAGCCATTTGGCGTTCTGCTGCGCGGCCTCGTCATCGCCGCGCAGGAAGATGGCCAGGATCAGCGCCGCAATGGCCGGCGTGAAGGTGATGATGGACAGAAGGTTCAGCATCAGCGCGCCCCCACGGTCAGCGTGACCCAGGTGACCAGCACCGCGATGCCGATCACCATGGCAAAGGCGTAGTGGAACACATAGCCCGATTGCGCGCGGCCGTAGAGCCTGTTCAGCATCGGCATCACGCCCATCGACAACCCGTTCAGGAAGCCGTCGATGGTGCGCCCGTCGCCCTTTTTCCAGAAGAAGCGGCCGATGGCCTGCGCGGGCCGCACGAAGACGGCGTCATAGACCTCGTCGAAATACCACTTGTTGAGCAGGAAATTGTAGAGGATCGGCTGGTTTGCGGCCAGCTTGCCCGGCAGGTCGGGGCGGCGGATGTAGAACAGATACGCCAGCGCCAGCCCGCCCAGCATCGCCACGAAGGGCGCGGCCTTGACCCAGTTGGGCACATAATGCGCCTCGGTCACCAGGTTGTTGCCCTCGGCCATGTGGATGGAGGCGCCGAACCAGTCTGCCACTTGTTCGGTCGAGCCGAAGAAGGGCCCGTACCAGATCATCCCCGCAAAGACCGACCCCACGGCCAGCACGGCCAGCGGAATCAGCATCACCGGCGGGGATTCATGCGCATGTTCATGCGTGTGATGATCGCCGCGCGGCTGGCCCCAGAAGGTCATGAACATCAGCCGCCAGGAATAGAAGCTGGTCATCGCCGCGCCCGCCACCAGAATCACGAAGGCATAGGTGGCGCCAGCGGCAAAGGTGCTTTCGATGATCGCATCCTTCGACACGAACCCGGCAAAGCCGATCATCGTCAGCGGGATGCCGACCCCGGTGATGGCCAGCGTACCGATCAGCATGGCCCAGAAGGTATAGGGAAACTTGTGCCGCAGCCCGCCATAATTCCGCATGTCCTGTTCATGATGCATGCCGTGGATGATCGAACCCGCGCCCAGGAACAGCATCGCCTTGAAGAACGCATGCGTCAGCAGGTGGAACATGGCCACCGAATAGACCCCAACGCCGGCGGCCACGAACATGAAGCCCAGCTGCGAACAGGTGGAATAGGCGATCACGCGCTTGATGTCGTTCTGCACCAGGCCGACCGAGGCCGCGAACAGCGCGGTGAAGGCGCCGATCAGGACGATGAAGGCCGTCGCCGCTTCGGCATATTCCATCAGGGGCGAGAAGCGGGCGACGAGGAAGACACCGGCGGTGACCATGGTGGCGGCGTGGATCAGTGCCGAGACCGGCGTCGGGCCTTCCATCGCGTCAGGCAGCCAGGTGTGCAGGAACAGCTGCGCCGATTTGCCCATCGCCCCGATGAAGAGGAAGAAGCAGATCAGCTCGATCGCGTTCAGCTGCAGCCACAGGAAGGGCACCGTGGTCTCGCGCAGTTCCGGCACGGCGGCGAAAATGTCGTCGAAGCGGATGGAGTCGGTCAGCAGGTAGATCGCCATGATGGCAACCAGAAAGCCCAGATCGCCGACACGGTTGACCACGAAAGCCTTGATCGCCGCGGCATTGGCGCTGTGCTTTCGGTAGTAGAAACCGATCAGCAGGTAAGAGGCCACGCCCACCCCTTCCCAGCCGAAAAAGATCTGCACCAGGTTGTCGGCGGTGACCAGCATCAGCATGGCGAAGGTGAAGAACGACAGATAGGCGAAGAAGCGGGCACGGTAGGGCTCGCCTTCCTTCCAGTTGTCGTCATGGGCCATGTAGCCAAAGGAATAGAGATGCACCAGCGCCGAGACGGTGGTGACGACGATCAACATGACGGTGGTCAGCCGGTCCAGGCGGAAAGCCCAGTCGCCGACCAGCGAGCCGCTGTCGATGAAACGCAGGATATGGATGGACTGCGGATTGCCGTCATAGGTCAGGAACAGGACCCAGGACAGCAGCGCCGACAGAAACAGCAGCGCGGTGGCGATGATCATCGCCGGGCGCTCGCCGATCAGGCGCCAGCCGAACCCGGCCAGAAGGGCGCCCAGCAGCGGGGCGAAAAGCAGCGTGCTCGCCATCGGATCAGCCTTTCATCACGTTGACGGCTTCCACATCGATCGTGCCGCGGTTGCGGAAGAAGCACACAAGAATTGCCAGACCGATGGCGGCCTCGGCCGCGGCGACGGTCAGGATGAAAAGCGCAAAGACCTGCCCCACCATATCGCCCAGATGCGCCGCAAAGGCCACCAGGTTGATATTGACCGACAGCAGGATCAGTTCGATCGACATCAGGATGACGATGACATTCTTCCGGTTCAGGAAGATACCGAAGATCCCGATGACGAACAGCGCCGCCGCCACCGTCAGGTAATGTTCCAGTCCCACCATATGCGTCCCTCCGGGCTCGTTGACCCGATCATCTTTCTTTCCCGCCCCGGCAGGCTGCCCCGCGCGGCGGATGGCGCGGCCAGGCCTGCGGGCCCGACCGGCCTTTCGTCAAAGCCCCTGGCCGGGCTTCACATCCTTCAGTTCCATCGCCTTTGCCGGATCGCGGTACATCTGCGCCAGCACATCCTGCCGCTTCACATAGGTCCGATGGCGCAGCGTCAGCACGATGGCGCCGATCATGGCCACCAGCAGGATCAGCCCGGACATCTGGAACAGCAGGAAATACTGGTCATAAAGGATCAGCCCCAGCGCGCGGGTGTTCTCGACCTCGGCCAGATCCGGGGTCACGGCCTGCCGCAGGCCCGGCGCGCCCTCGGCCTGGGTCCAGGCGCCGTAAAGCAGCGCAAGCTGCATCAGGATCACCAGACCGATCAGCGAGGCGAGCGGGAAATAGCGCGCCATCTCGGCCTTCAGCGCGGCGAAATCCACGTCCAGCATCATCACCACGAACAGAAACAGCACCGCCACCGCGCCGACATAGACGATCAGCAAGAGCATCGCCAGGAATTCGGCGCCCAGCAGCACGAACAGCCCGGCCGCTGACAGGAAACACAGGATCAGCCACAGCACCGAATGCACCGGGTTGCGCGCGGTGACCACCAGAAAGGCAGCCGCGATGATGGTCACGGCGAAAAGGTAAAAGGCGTAATCGGCGACGCTCATGCCCCACCCCCCTGCGTGTCATCCGGCTTCATCTCGGCAAAGACGCCCTGCGCGATCTCCAGCGCCTTCTGCATCGCGGGCAGGCCGCCGATCATGCTCATCTGCCAGATCACCTCGGCGATCTCGCGCTCGGTGGCGCCGGCCTCGCGCGCATGGCGGATGGTCAGGCGCAATTGCGGCTCTGCCTGCGCGCCCGTGGCGGTCAGCGCGGCCAGCGTGACCAAGAGGCGGGTGCGCGCGTCCAGCCCCTCGCGGTTGACGGTCTTGCCGAACCACAGTTCCAGCATCTCGGCCGGCATGGTGGGGAAAACCTGGTCAAAGCGCGGCATCGGCGCCTTTTCCATCGCGGGGTTGAAGGCGCGCATCATCGCCTGGCTGCTTTCCAGCATCTGGCCCATCATGCGGCTGAACGGGTCGGTCATGGCGTGGCCTTACCTGTATGGCGCGTCGATTTCGAGGTTGCGCGCGATCTGCGCCTCCCAGCGGTCGCCGTTTTCCAGCAGCTTTTCCTTGTCATAGAAAAGTTCTTCGCGCGTCTCGGTGGCGAATTCGAAATTCGGCCCCTCGACGATGGCATCGACCGGGCAGGCCTCCTCGCAGAAACCGCAATAGATGCATTTGGTCATGTCGATGTCATAGCGCGTGGTGCGGCGGCTGCCGTCATCGCGCGGCTCTGCATCGATGGTGATGGCCTGCGCGGGGCAGACGGCCTCGCACAGTTTGCAGGCGATGCAGCGTTCCTCGCCGTTCGGATAGCGGCGCAGCGCATGCTCGCCCCGAAAGCGGGGCGAAAGCGGGCCCTTTTCATGCGGATAGTTCAGCGTCGCCTTCGGCTTCAGGAAGTATTTCATCCCCAGGCCGAACCCCTTGATGAAATCCGTCATCAGGAAGTAGCCGACAGCGCGGTTGATATCGATTCCCATCTCAGCCTCCAATCGCCCAGCGGGCATAGGCCCCGCCGAACAGTTCGAACTTCGCAAGGAACGCCACCAGCACCACCCAGCCCAGCGACAGGGGCAGGAACACCTTCCAGCCGATGCGCATCAACTGGTCATAGCGGTAGCGCGGGACAATCGCCTTCACCATGGCGAAGAGGAAGAAGAAGAACGCCATCTTGGCGATCATCCAGTGCGGCCCGTCCGGCAGGAATGGCACCGGCGACAGCCAGCCGCCAAAGAAAAGCAGGCTCAAGAGCGCACACATCAGGAAGATGGCGATATATTCGCCGGCCATGAACAGCAGATAGGGCGTCGATGAATATTCGACCATGAACCCCGCCACCAGTTCCGATTCGGCCTCTGGCAGGTCAAAGGGCGGGCGGTTCGTCTCTGCCAGCGCCGAGATGAAGAACAGCACCACCATCGGCAGATGCGGCAGCCAGTACCAGCCCAGCATGCCCCAGCCGGTGTCCTGCGCGGCGACGATGGCCGAGAAATTCATGCTGCCCGTGGTGATGATCACGCCGACGATGATCAGGCCCAGGCTGACCTCGTAGCTGATCATCTGCGCGGCGCTGCGCAAGGAACCCAGAAAGGCGTATTTCGAATTCGACGCCCAGCCGCCCATGATCACGCCGTAGACTTCCAGCCCGGCGATGGCGAAGACGAAGAGGATCGCCACATTGATGTCGGAAAGCACCCAGCCATCGTTGAACGGGATCACCGACCAGGCCAGCACGGCCAGCACGAAACTGAGCATCGGCGCCAGGAAATAAACCGGCCGGTCCACGCCCGCCGGAATGACCACTTCCTTGACCACGTATTTCAGCGCATCCGCCACGGTCTGCAAAAGCCCCCAGGGGCCAACCACATTCGGCCCGCGGCGCATCTGCACGGCCGCCCAGATCTTGCGGTCGCCATAGACCAGAAACAGCAGGCTCAGCATCACGAAGGCGATGACCAGAAGCGACTGCGCCAGGATCAGCGTGAAAATCCCCAACCCGGTATCCAGAAAATCGCTCATTTGTCCTTAACCCTCAGACCGTCGGTATGCCCTGTTCGGTGCAATCGGCGACCGTCACTTCGGCGTCGATTGTCCGCATGCCCCGGGGCAGGGCTGATGACACGGTGTAAACAGCATCCGCCTGCCAGATTCCACCCCGTCGCGCCACATTCGTACGCAAATGACGCGCAAAACCGTAACCGCGGACCAGCGCGTACTGCGCCGCGGCACAGCGGGCATAGGCGATCACGTCGCCCTGATCCCGCGCACCCTCCATGCTGACCCGGAAATTGACCATCTCTTCGGTCATGAGCCGGGTCTCCACGCCGCGATAGACCGCGTTTTCCGGCGCGCCCAGTACCGACGGGTCGCCCGGCAAGGGCTGACAGGCCGCCAGGGCCAACCCGCCCGTCATGGCAAGCACCAGCGCCGGCAGCAGGCGTGCATATGCCATGGCGCGCTCACTCCGCGGCCATCGGGCGGGCGGCGCGGCGCGCGGCGGCCTGGGCCGACAGTTCTGCCATCAGGGACGAAGCGCGGGCGATGGGGTTGGTCAGGAAGAAATCCGCCACCGCGGGGGCAAGATCGCCCTTGCCCGGACTGCCCTTTGCCACCGGCTGCCAGTCGTTTTCCGGCACCATGTCGATCTCTTCCAGATGCGGCACGGCCTGAACCAGTGCCCGGCGCAGTTGCGGCTGGGTGTCGAATGGCAGGGTCGTGCCCAGTTCGGCCGACAGCGCGCGCAGAATCGCCCAGTTTTCCTTTGCCTCGCCCGGGGGGAAGCCCGCGCGCAGGGCCATTTGCGGGCGCCCCTCGGTGTTGACGAAAATGCCGCCCTCTTCCGTCCAGGCCGCGCCCGGCAGGATGATATCGGCCCGATGCGCGCCACGGTCGCCATGGCTGCCCTGATAGATGACAAAGGCGCCTTCGGGCATGTCGACCTCGTCGACGCCCAGGTTGTAGATCACCTCTGCCCCGTCCAGCGCCGCCGCCATGCCGCCCTCGGTCACGCAGCCCAGATCCATCGCGCCGACGCGCGCCGCCGCCGTGTGCAGCACCAGCATGCGCCCGCCCAGTTTCTCGGTCAGCGCCATGGCATGGCCCAGCACCGCCGCGCCATCGTCGCCGGTCAGCGCGCCCTGCCCTACGATCACCAGCGCCCCCTCGGTGGCCTTGGCATCCTTCAGCGCGCGGGCCAGAGCGGCACGGTCGGCGCCCCCCTCGATCACGTCATAGGTCAGGTCGGCCACCGGCCCGATGCGCGTGATCTCGGCGCCCGCCAGCCAGGCCTTGCGGATGCGGGCATTCAGCACCGGCGCCTCGTCGCGCGGGTTGGTGCCGATCAGCCAGATGGCGCGGGCGTGGTCGATATCCTCGATCGCCGCGGTGCCGACATAGGCGGAACGGTTGCCCGCCGGCAGCGCCGCGCCGTCCACGCGGCATTCCACCGAACC
>SKHK01000098.1 GCA_007117005.1 Paracoccaceae bacterium | reverse complement strand
GCGGGGCTTCTGTAGGTCGCGCGGCCCCTCAGACCCGCTCGCCGGCGGCCGATACCGCCGCTACCTCCGACCCCTCGGTCGGTACGGGAGAGGGGACGGGCGCGGGCGTGGTGGGCTGACGGGTAAAGCCACTCAGGCCGCTGACGGCTTCGCGGTCGCGCGTGATCTCGACCTCGCTGAGCGCATAGGCGGTCAGCAATTCCGACAGTGACCGCAGCGCGTGCATGTGGATGCGCTCGTACCCGTGGCTGGCATCGACGCCGAAGGTGACCAGCGCCGTGCGTACATCCGCCCCCGCTTCGATGGCCGAGGCGCTGTCGGAACGGTAGTGGCGAAAGACATCCTTCTGCATGCGGATGTCATGTTCGCGGCACAGCGCCACCAGCTTTCGTGTCAGGTGAAAGTCAAAGGGCCCGGTCTGGTCCGCCATGGCTACGGTGACGCCGAACTCGGAACTGTTCTGCCCCGGCGCGGTGGTGCCGTTGTCCACCGCCACCAGCGAGGCGATGTCCGGCATCAGGATCGAGGCCGCGCCATGGCCCACCTCTTCGGCGATGGTGAACAGGAAAAAGCTGTCCACGGGCAAGAGGCTGCCTTCTTCGGCCAGAGCCTTCAGCGCGGCCAGCATCACCGCCGCGCCCGCCTTGTTGTCCAGATGGCGCGAGACGACAAAACCCGAGTCCAGCAGTTCCGGCTGCGGGTCGACGGCGACCATGTCGCCGACCTCGACCCCCAGGCGGTGCAGATCATCCAGGCAAAAGGCCTTGGCGTCGATGCGCAGTTCCACATGATCCCAGCCCACCGGCTGTGTGTCGATCTCGTCGTTGTAGGTGTGCCCGGATGCCTTCAGCGGCAGGATCGTGCCGCGATAGCTGCCCTTGTCAGAGAACAGCGTCACCCGTGCGCCCTCGGCAAAACGCGCCGACCAGGTGCCCACGGGGGCCAGTTCCACCCGCCCGTTCGGTTTCAGCGCGCGGACCTGCGCGCCCAGCGTGTCCAGATGGCTGACGATGGCGCGCGCCCCGCCCTGTTCACGGCCGGGCAGACGGGCGCGGATGGCGCCGCGGCGGGTCAGGTCATATTCCACGCCCACGCCGTCCAGCATGGCGCAGACATGGCGCACCACGGTGTCGGTGTAGCCGGTGGGGCTGGGAATGGCCAAAAGCGCCTCCAGTTCATGGCGCAGATAGTCCAGGTCGATATCCAGCCGCTTGCCACTCATGTCTTTTTTCCCTTCCGATGTGCCGCGCGTGCCGCTGTCGGCATCGACAGCGGAAACAGCAGGTCGATGAACCGCTCGGCGGTCGGTTGCGGTTCGTGATTGGCCAGGCCCGGGCGCTCGTTGGCCTCGATGAAAACATGCTCCGGCGTGCGCGGCGACTTCACCATCAGATCGATGCCCGTGACGGGAATCTCGATCGCCCGCGCGGCCGCCACCGCCGCCTGGATCAGGGCGGGATGCGTCTCGGCGGTGACGTCATGGATGGTGCCGCCGGTATGCAGGTTGGCGGTCTTGCGCACGGTGATCTCGGCGCCCGCTTCCGGGATGTCATCCAGACCATAGCCCGCATCGCGCAGGCAGCGCTCGGTCTCATCGTCCAGCGGAATGCGGCTTTCGCCACCGGTGGCTGCGGCGCGGCGTCGGCTTTGCACAGCGATCAGGTCGCGCACGCTGGCGCGCCCGTCACCCACCACCCGCGCGGGCCGGCGCAGGGCGGCGGCAACCACGCGGTAGTCGATCACCACCAGACGCAGGTCATGGCCGTCGAAACATTCCTCGACCACCACATCGGCGCAATGCCCGCGCGCGGCCTCGACCGCGGCTTCCACCTCTGCCGGGTCCGTCAGGCCCACAGCCACCCCGCGCCCCTGTTCGCCGCGCGCGGGCTTGACCACCACCGACCCATGCTGCGCCAGAAAGGCGGCGCGCGCCTCGGCGCTGTCTTCCTCCAGCAGCGCCGGCACCCGCACGCCCGCGGCCTCGACCACCCGGCGCGTGGCGCGTTTGTCATCGCAGATCGACAGGCTGACGGCCGATGTCAGGTCCGACAGCGATTCGCGGCAGCGGATCGACCGGCCGCCCTGCGACAGACGGAACAGCCCGCCCTCGGCGTCGATCATCTCGACCATGATGCCGCGCCGGCGGGCCTCGTCCACGATCAGCCGCGCATAGGGGTTGAGCCGCTGATCGGCGGCGGGGCCGGTATACAGCTTCTCGTTGATCACGTTGCGCCGCTTGACGGCAAAGACCTGCACCCGGCGAAACCCCAGCTTTTCGTAAAGCGCGATGGCCTGGTCGTTGTCATGGATTACCGACAGATCCATGAACGCGGCCCCGCGCGCCTTGAAATGCTCGGCCAGACGGCGCAACAAGGCCTCGCCGACCCCGGCATGCGGCGCCTGCGGGGAAACGGCCAGACACCACAGTGACGAGCCGCGCTCGGGGTCGCCAAAGGCGCGCGCGTGATCCACCCCCATGACCGAGCCCAGAACCTCGCCTGTGTCATCATCCTCGGCCACCAGCACGGTCAGCATGCGCCCGTCGCGCGCGCTCCAGAAAAACTCCGGGGGCACAGGCACCATGTTGCGCTGGGCATAGATGGCGTTGACGGCCTCTGCATCGGCGCGCGTGCCCAGCCGTCGCACCTGGAACCCCTTCCGCCGGCGCGAGGCCGCCCGATAGGTCGACAGATCCAGCCGGTAGGTGTGCGACGGGTCCAGGAACAATTCCTGCGGCGCATGGGCCAGCAGCACGTGCGGGTCGCGCACATAGAGCGCGATGTCGCGCCGGTCATGACCCTCGGCGCGCAGGGTTTCGGCCAGTTTCTCGTCGCTGTCAAAGGTGTGGCCAAAGATCAGCCGGCCCCAGCCGCAATCCACCACCGCATCGGTTGCTGCCCCGCGCGGGGTATGGGCCGCGGCGCTGTGCAGCCGCTTCAGCCGGTGCGCCTGCGCCGCGCGTCGCTTCGGAACATCCGATTCCGCCATGCCCGCTTCCTTTCTTGCCCCCTCGGCACTCCGGCCTTTCATCTTGCCAGAAATACTCCGGGGGAGTCGCGCGTCAGCGCGGCGGGGGCAGCGCCCCCATCACGCCCTCAGATACCCTGTTCCTGCAGCCACATTTCCAGCACCGCCACCTGCCACAGTTCCGAGCCGCGCAGCTTCGTCACATGCGCGGGCGGGTCGGCGAAAAGTGCCTGCAGGTAATCGTCCCGGAACAACCCCCGGCCCCTTGCTGCCTGCGACGTCAGCGCATCGCGGCACATGTCCAGATAGGGGCCGGCCACGTATTTCAGCGCCGGCACCGGGAAATAGCCCTTCGGGCGGTCGATCACATCGGCCGGGATCACCTTGCGCGCGGCCTCTTTCAGCACGCCCTTGCCGCCCTGCGCCAGCTTGTGCTCGGCCGGAATGCGCGCGGCGAGTTCCACTACCTCGTGATCCAGGAACGGCACGCGGGCCTCCAGCCCCCAGGCCATGGTCATGTTGTCCACCCGCTTCACCGGGTCATCGACCAGCATGACGTTGGTATCCAGCCGCAGCGCCTTGTCCACCGGATCATCCGCCCCGGCCATGGCAAAATGCGCCTCGACAAAGGCGCGCGACTCATCGCGTCCGGCCAGCCATTCCGGCGCCAGATGGCCCGCCAGTTTTTCATGGCTGCGGTCAAAGAACGCCTCCATGTAGGTGCCCACGGGGTCATTGGCGTCGCGCATCGGCGGGTACCAGTGATAGCCGCCGAACACCTCGTCTGCGCCCTGGCCGGACTGCACCACCTTGATCGTCTTCGACACCTCGCGGGATAGCAGGAAGAAGCCGATATTGTCGTAGCTCACCATCGGTTCGGACTGCGCGGCGATGGCATGGGGCAGGTTCTGCCGCATCTCGTCCGAGGGGATGAAGATCTTGTGGTGATCGGTGCCGTAATGCTTGGCGATCAGGTCGGAATAGACGAATTCGTCGCCCTTTTCGCCATGCGCCTCTTCGAAGCCGATAGAATAGGTCGCCAGCCCCTTTTGCCCCTCTTCGGCCAGAAGGCCCACGATCAGGGACGAATCCACCCCGCCCGACAGCAGCACCCCCACCGGCACATCGGCGACCATGCGGCGGCGCACGGCGTTGCGCATCGATTCCAGCACCATGTCCCGCCACTCCTCGGCCGGGCGGGCGGCATCTTCGGGCGAGCGGGTGAAATCGGGGCGCCACCATGTGCGTTCCGTAAAGCTGCCATCAGGCTCCATCACCCGCAGCGTGGCCGGCGGCAGCTTGCGCACGCCCTTCAGGATGGTGTGCGGGGCGGGCACCACGGCGTGCCAGGTCATGTAGTGATGCAGTGCCACGCGGTCGATGGAGCGGTCAACGTCGCCCGCCGCCAGCAGTGCGGGCAGAGTGGACGCAAAGCGCAGCCAGCCCGCCCCTTCGGCATAGTAGAGCGGCTTGATCCCGAAGCGGTCGCGCACCAGCGTCACGCGGCCGGTCTCGCGCTCGTGGATGGCAAAGGCGAACATGCCGTAAAGCCGGTCCAGCGCGTCCGCGCCCCATTCGGCCCAGGCCTTCAGGATCACTTCCGTATCGCCGGTCGAGGCGAAGCGGTGACCCTTGCCCTCCAGTTCCTTACGCAGTTCCGGGTAGTTGTAGATGCAGCCATTGAAGGCGATGGTCAGGCCCAGATGCGTGTCCACGAAGGGCTGCGCGGCGTTTTCGCTCAGATCAATGATCTTCAGCCGGCGATGGCCGAAGCCGACGCGCCCGCGCATGACCACACCTGCGCCATCCGGGCCGCGCGGTGCCATGGCATCTGCCATCGCCTCGATCGCGCCCGCCCGCGCCATATCACCGTTGCCGAAGCGGATTTCGCCGCAGATGCCACACATGCCGGTTGCCGACCCTCCTGGATGGTTTCATTTGACGCCTAAAGATTAGTACCCTAATCATTTGAGCGCAACCACCAGAGGGCCGGATGCAGTCTGAAAGAGATCATGCGCTGTTGCTGAAACATATCCGGCGACTTGTCAGGGCGCTGGATATTCACTCGCGCCGCATCGACCGGCAGGTTGGCCTGACACTGCCGCAGCTGATGGTGCTGGCGGCGCTGGGCCGGATGGGCGAGGTGACATCGCGGGCCCTGGCGGCCGAGGCCGACCTCAGCCCGCCGACGGTGGTGGGCATTCTGGACAAGCTGGAAGGCAAGGGCCTGATCCACCGCTACCGGTCAGAACGTGACCGGCGTGTGGTCCATGCCCGGTTGACCGCGGCGGGCTTGGCGGCGCTGGCGCGGGCGCCGGACCCGCTGGGCGAGGGGCTGGGGGGCGCATTTCGTGCGCTGCCGGGAGAAGAGCGCCGCGCGGTGATCCGGGCGCTAGGACTGCTGAGCGCGCTGGCTGGTGAT
>SKHK01000240.1 GCA_007117005.1 Paracoccaceae bacterium | reverse complement strand
CGCACCCGCGGCCCCTGTGCGGTCAGCGCCAGTTCGCCCTGGCACAGGCGCAGCGCATCGGCGCCGAACAGGTCATGCCGCCAGCCCTGCAGGCAGGCCATCCCGCGCTGCCCGGCGGCCATGGCATCCAGTTCGGCGGTGCTGGCGATCAGTTTCTGCGCCACGCCGCTTTCCTCGGCCCGGGCCTTCAACAGCACGCGCAACAGATCGGCCAGCGCCGGATTGACCTGCAACTGCGCGCCGGGCTGGCCATCGGGCTGCGGCAGCGCCTCGGCCGGCAAGGCGCGGGCCTCTGCCAGTGCGGCCAGGATGCCCTCGGCGATCTCGCCGCGCCGGGCCTCGCGCAGCAGAAGGCGCGACCGGCCCAGCCCCTCCATATCCTCGGGGCGGGTCGAGGCCAGCTCCAGCAGCGCATCATCCTTGAACACGCGCGAACGCGGGATGTTCCGGCTTTGAGCATAACCCTCGCGGAAGCGCGCCAGCGCCTGCACCACGGCCATAAAGCGGGGCGAGTTCGAGCGCGTCTTGATCCGCTTCCAGGCGTCATCGGGGCGGGTGACATAGGTCTGGGGCGCGGTCAGCACCGCCATTTCCTCGTCCAGCCAGTTGGCGCGGCCGTTGCGGGTCAGTTCGGCGTCCAGATGTTCGTAGATCACCCGCAGATGCGTGACATCGGCCAGCGCATAGCGCGCCTGCGCCTCGGTCAGCGGCCGGCGCGACCAGTCGGTAAAGCGCGAGGTCTTGTCCAGGCTGGCCTTGGCGATCTTTCGCACCAGCGTCTCATAGCCCGCCTGCTCGCCGAAGCCGCAGACCATGGCGGCGATCTGGGTGTCGAACAGCGGCTGCGGGATTACCCCACCGTCGATATAGAATATCTCCACATCCTGACGCGCGGCATGCAGCACCTTGACCACGGCCGGATTGCGCATCAGCTCCCACAGCGGCGCCAGTGACAGCCCCTCGGCCAGCGGGTCGATCAGCACGGCCTCGCCCGCATCCGGCCCCTTGGCGGGCGGCAAGGCCATCTGCACAAGACAGAGCTTTGAATAATAGCTGCGCTCGCGCATGAATTCTGTGTCGATGGTGACATAAGGCGCCTGCGCGGCCTGCGCACAAAAGCGGGCCAGCGTGTCGGTATCGGAAATCATCTGCCTGAAAGCCTTTCGTTGCGGGGTCATCCCGCGCCCGCCCTGCTATAGAGCCTGCATCGCGCAAAGGAAAGCCGCGCGGGCAAGGGGCGCCAACCACACCGACAGCCGCGTTGCATTGACAAGGTCGGTGGTTACATCACATCTACACGCCGCATGCCGGACCCGCCTGACCGCAGGCGGGCGGCGCTGATTTCAGAGGTTTTTCATGGCTGTAGTCGTTGTCGAATCGCCCGCCAAGGCAAAGACCATCAACAAGTACCTTGGCCCCGGCTACACGGTTCTGGCCTCATTCGGCCATGTGCGCGACCTGCCAC
The DNA here is from genome assembly GCA_007117005.1 of Paracoccaceae bacterium. Taxonomy (GTDB): domain Bacteria; phylum Pseudomonadota; class Alphaproteobacteria; order Rhodobacterales; family Rhodobacteraceae; genus Pararhodobacter. Next base: position 3,942 of record SKHK01000240.1, on the reverse strand, counting down.
CAAAGGACGGATCGGTCGACCCCGAGAATGAATTCGAGATGAAATGGGAGGTGGCGACGGATTCGCGCAAGCATGTCCGCGCCATCGCCGAGGCGCTGAAATCCGACCCCGACCTGATCCTGGCCACCGACCCCGACCGTGAGGGCGAGGCGATTTCATGGCATCTGACCGAGGCGCTGGCAAAGTCCAAGGCGCTGAAGAAGGACACGCCGGTCAAACGCGTGGTGTTCAACGCCATCACCAAGAATGCCGTCACCGAGGCGATGCAGAACCCGCGCCAGGTCGATATGGAACTGGTGCGCGCCTATCTGGCCCGCCGGGCGCTGGATTATCTGGTGGGGTTCAACCTGTCGCCGGTCTTGTGGCGAAAGCTGCCGGGGTCGAAATCGGCGGGCCGCGTGCAATCGGTCTGCCTGCGCCTGATCGTCGAGCGCGAGATGGAGATCGAGGCCTTTCGCGCGCAGGAATACTGGACCGTCAGCGCCGAACTGACCACACCCCGCGGCAAGACATTCACCGCCCGGCTGGTGACGCTCGCCGGTGACAAGCTGGACAAGTTCTCGCTGAAGGATTCGACGGCCGCCGAACTGGCCGTTCAGGCCGTGCAAAGCCGCGATCTGGCGGTGCAAAAGGTCGAGGCCAAACCCGCCAGCCGCAACCCTGCTGCGCCCTTCATGACCTCGACCCTGCAGCAAGAGGCCAGCCGCAAGTTCAGCATGGGCGCAAAGCAATGCATGTCGGCCGCGCAGCGCCTCTATGAGGCCGGGCATATCACCTACATGCGCACCGACGGCATCGACATGGCGCCAGAGGCCGTGATGGCGGCACGCGATGCGATCAAGGCGCGCTACGGGGCGGAATACGTGCCGAAATCCCCGCGCATGTACAAGAACAAGGCCAAGAATGCGCAGGAAGCCCATGAATGCATCCGCCCCACCGACATGGGCGCCGCGCCAGAAAAGCTGCGTCTGACCGACACCGACCAACGCCGGCTTTATGACCTGATCTGGAAACGCACCATCGCCTGCCAGATGGAGGCCGCGCGGATGGAACGCACCACCGTCGATATCGGCAGCCGCGACGGGCAGGTTGGGCTGCGCGCCACCGGCCAGGTGGTGCTGTTCGACGGCTTTCTGAAGGTCTACGAGGAAGGCCGCGACGAGGAGGGCGACGAGGACGGCGCGCGCCTGCCCCAGATGGCCGAGGGCGACGCGCTGAAGAAGGGCGCGGTCAGCCCTGAGCAGCATTTCACCCAGCCGCCCCCGCGCTATACCGAGGCCACGCTGGTGAAAAAGATGGAGGAGCTGGGCATCGGCCGGCCCTCGACCTATGCCTCCATCGTGTCCACCATTCAGGACCGCGGCTATGTCCGCAAGGACAAGAACCGCCTGCTGCCCGAGGACAAGGGGCGGCTGGTCACGATCTTTCTGACCAACTATTTCCGCCGCTATCTGGAATACGATTTCACCGCCGACCTGGAAGAGCAGCTTGACGATGTCTCGGCCGGCTCGCGCGATTACAAGGAGGTTCTGGCGCGATTCTGGGAGGCTTTCTCGGCCGCGATCGCCGAGACCGCCGATCTGCGCATCACCGAGGTGCTGGAAAAGATCGACGAGGTGCTGAGCCCGCACCTGTACCCCCCGCGCGAGGATGGCGGCGACCCGCGCGCCTGCCCCAAATGCGGCGTCGGGCGGCTGAACCTGAAGACCGCGCGTTCGGGCGGGGCGTTCATCGGCTGCAACAACTACCCCGAATGCCGCTATACCCGCCCCCTTGGCGTGACCGACGAGGCAGAGGCGGATCTGGCCGGCGACGGGCGTCTGCTGGGCCATGACGATGGCGAGCCGATCACCCTGCGCACGGGCCGCTTCGGCCCCTATGTGCAGCGCGGCGAGGCGACCGAGGACGTGCCCAAACCCCCGCGCGCCAGCCTGCCGAAGGGCTGGGAGATCGACGCGATGGACCTGGAGCGCGCGCTGATGCTGCTGAGCCTGCCGCGCCCCGTCGGCCCCCACCCCGAGGATGGCGAACTGGTCGAGGCCGGGATCGGCCGCTACGGGCCTTACGTTAAGCATGGCCGCGTCTATGCCAACCTGCCAGAGGTGGAGGAGGTCTTCACCATCGGCATGAACCGCGCGGTCGAGGTGCTGGCCCAGAAGGCCGCGCGCGGCGGGCGCGGGGCGGCGGCGGCGCCTTTGCGTGAACTGGGCGAGCACCCCGATGGCGGGCCGATGGCGGTGATGGCCGGGCGCTATGGGCCATATGTGAAATGGGGCAAGGTCAATGCCACCATCCCGAAGGATACCCAGCCCGAAGATATCTCCATGGATCAGGCGCTGGAACTGATCGCCGCCAAGGCGTCGAAAGGCGGCAAGAAAACGGCAAGGAACCCCGCCGCCAAGGGCAAGGCCACCAAGGCGAGCACCGCGAAACCCGGCGCGAAAACGGCGACAAAGAAGGCGGCGACCAAAAAGGCGCCGGCAAGGAAGACGGCGAAGAAAAGCGCCGACACATCAGAGGGCAATTGAGCACGACCACCCCGCCCGGATGCGCGCCCCCGGGCCAGCAACCGACAGGCGCACGGGTCAGAAGGCGCACGGGTCAGAAGGCGCGCGGGTCAGAAGGCTCGGCGCAACCAGCGCAGCCGGGTCAGCAGCCCGGCCGGGCCGGCGAGTGCGGCGCTGTCGGCGGCAACGCGGTGGCCCTGTGCGGAAAAACCGTCGATCAGCCCCAGCACCTGACGGGCAGCGACCGGATCGCGCAGGATCACGCCGTTTTCGATATCATGATAAAAGCTGCGGCGGTTGATATTGACGGAACCGACAATCGCCACTGCCTCGTCGAACACATAAAGCTTGGCATGCAGTGCCTGCGGGTCGCGGCCGAAATCGACCAGTTCCACCCGGTCAGCCCATTCGCGCGCGAAGTCGTGCGCCAAGGCGGTGATGAAGACCCCGTCCAGCCCCGGCATCTGCATCGTCGTCACCACCCGCACCCGCACGCCCCGCGCCAGCGCCCGGTCCAGCGCGGCCAGCACCCCCTCGCTGGGATTGACGAAGGGCGAGGCGATGTCGATGCGGCGCGCGGCCCCGTCGATCAGGTCGATGAACAGCCGCTCCTGCGCGCGGCCGTCGACATAGGGCATGGAGAGGAAATGCTCTGCGCGCGCAGGATGAGCCTGTGCGCGCCCTGTCCCCTGCGCCAACCCGGCATCCCGGTGCCAGAGCGCCATGAAATGCCGCGTGATGGCGTCCGCCGGTTGGGCCCCGCGCAGCGCCAGTTCGACATCGGCGAAGGGCAGGAAATCGACCAGTGACCGGTGGCGGCCCAACACATACTGACGCAGCGCGGGAAAGGCGCTCAGGTCGCGCGGTTCGGTGAACAGATAGGATTCGTGCCAGTTCCGCCCACCGATGATGGCGACCGATCGCGCCGGGTCGCGCGCGCGGGTGACGAATATCTTGGCATGGTTCGACCGGTGAAGCCGGGCGACGTGATCCTCGACCCCGTCGCCGGGGCGGGGATGAAAGCGATAGGCCTGCAACTGCACGGAAGGATAGCGGGCGGCCAGCCCCTCGAACAGGACGCGTTCGGGGGCGCCCATCACGGTGTCGGACAGCAGGATGCGCACCTGCGTACCACGCGCGGCATGATGGGCCAGCATCCGGGCCATCAGGGCGCCGGCAAAATCGGCATTCATGTAGAAATAGGACAGATGGATCGCGTCCAGCTGCGGCGCGCGGCTGAAATCCAGCGCCATGGCCGGATCGCCCGCTATCAGCGCGGCGCGGTCCGGGCGCTGGCCGGTCAGCGCCTCGATCCGCGCGGCAAGCGCCTGCTCGCCGGTGGTCAGCAGACGCAGCGGCCCGGCCGGGACCAGCGGCACGGTGGCCAGCCCCCCCGCCGCCCTGTCGACTGTCCCGTCCACTGCCCCACTCGCTG
>SKHK01000306.1 GCA_007117005.1 Paracoccaceae bacterium | reverse complement strand
CGGGGCCTCGCGTCGATCCGGGCGTGCCGCCGCTTTGCCTCCCGGCACTCACACCATCCGGCGCAGATAGGTCCAGGTCGGCACCGCCCGGCTGCGCGCCACACACCAGGCCTCGGCATCGCCGATGAATTCGAACCCCGCCTTGGTCAGCACGCGTGCCGAAACCGGGTTGTCCTGAAAGACCTCGGCGAAAAGCGTCCGACTGCCATGGGGGTTGGCCGAGACGATCATCCGCACCGCCTCGGAGGCGAGGCCCGTGTTCCAGAAGGCCGGCGCCACCCAATAGCCGATCTGGCCCTGCTGCCGCTCCAGCGGCTTGAGCGAGATCACCCCCAACAGCGCCGCCGACCCGGCGCCGCTGCCATCCATCGCCCAGACATCCTCGCCGCGCTCACGGGCAAGCGCGCGTTCGATGAAGGCATCGACCGCCCCCGGCGGCACCGGATGCGGGATCGACCGGGTCGCCTCGGCCACGCGCCGGTCGGCCACGAAACGCGCCAGCGCCGCCGCGTCCTGCCGGTGCAGCGGACGCAGCACCAGCCTGTCGCCGGAAATCACCGGCTGCGCGTCGGCAAGACCTGCCAGACCGCCCTGGCTCGATTCGGCAGACATGCGCCCCCTATTGCCCCCTGACAGGGAGCTGCAAAGCAAAGGGGCCGGCGGTTTCCCTGCCGGCCCCGGAAAATGGCAGCGAATGCGCCTTATTCCGCCGGACCAGCCGGGTCTGCCGGGACCACCGACACGAAACTGCGCCCCTTCAGCCCGCGGGTGAACTGAACGTGCCCGTCGGTCATCGCGAAAAGCGTGTGGTCGCGGCCCATGCCGACGCCCTCGCCCGCGAAATGCTTGGTGCCGCGCTGGCGGACGATGATGTTGCCGGCCACGACAGCTTGGCCGCCATAGATTTTCACGCCAAGCCGGCGCCCGGCAGAGTCGCGCCCGTTGCGCGAGGAACCGCCTGCTTTCTTGTGTGCCATGCGCTGTTACTCCTTCTCGGCGGCCATCGTGGCGGCCTGTTCGATCCAGTTGTCCCGGTCGATGCGGCCCTTGAACGACAGCTGATCGTCCATATAGGCCACTTCCTCGGGGTTCCAGGCGGCGATCTGGTCGAAATGGAAGACGCCGTTCTTGTGCAGCAGCCCTTCCAGCTTCGGCCCGACGCCGGAGATACGCTTCAGGTCGTCGGGCTGACCGCCGCGCGCTTCCGTCAGCAGGTTGGCCGGGCGCGTGGCCGCGATCTCGGCTTCCGGTGCGGCGGCGGCGGGTGCCGCCTTGGGGGCCGCAGCCTTCGGGGCAGACGCGTCCGCCGGTGCCGCAGCGCCGTTCGCCTTGACCTTGCCCGAGCCGATGGCGGCCTTCACGCCGGAGGCATCGCCCCCCTCGGCCAGGATGTCGGTCACCCGGACCAGGGTCAGCTTCTGGCGGTGGCCCTTGGTGCGCTGCGAGGAATGCTTGCGCCGACGCTTGACGTAGTGAATGACCTTCTCGCCCTTGATCTGGTCGATCACCAGCGCCTGCACGGCGGCGCCGGAAACCAGCGGCGCGCCGACGACCGGGCTGTCGCCGCCCAGCATCAGGATCTCGTTGAACTGGACGGTTTCGCCCGCTTCGGCGGCCAGCCGCTCGACGCGCAGGACGTCACCCGCCTGCACGCGATACTGTTTTCCGCCGGTCTTCAGGACCGCAAACATCGGTCGCTTCCTTTCTGGTCTGCCGCGCCCTGTGGCCCCTGCATGGTGCAGGTGTTGCCGGCTTTCGCCGCCTTCGGACTGCGCCCTGCGCCCCACGGGCAGGGTTGATGAATGATGCAGACCCCGCGCATGCGCCCGGGGCCTGATGCGCGCCCTATGCCGGATGCCGACGCCGGGGTCAAGCCCGACCGGCCCCGCGAAACCGCGCGCATCGCCGATTTCTGCTGCCCCGCACCCCATGCCCGCCCGCCATGCCCGGGCGACGCCCCGCTGCGTCAGGCTTGCCAGCCCGCCCGCGCCCACGTCATGCTGGCCGCGCCGTGCAAACGCCAGACCGGAGCCCCCATGCCCGACACCATATCGCTGAACGACGAGACCTTCACCCTGCACCGCTGGGGCGATCCCGCCAACCCGCCCTTGCTGATGCTGCACGGCTTTCCCGAATACGGCGGCGCCTGGCAAGAGGTCGCCACCCGCCTGCCCGGCTGGCAATGCATCGCGCCCGATCAGCGCGGCTATGGCGGCAGCCCCTGCCCGCCGGATGTCGCCGCCTATGACCTGCGCCGCCTGGTCGCCGACATGGCGGCACTGATCGAGCGGATCGGCGCGCCCTTGCCGGTGGTGGCCCATGACTGGGGCGCGGTGGTGGGCTACGGGCTGGCGATGTGGCGTCCGGAACTGCTGAGCCATCTGGTGGTGATCAACGGCGCCCATCCCGGCCCCTTTCAGCGCGCCGCCGCCGCGGGTGGCGATCAGTCGGCGGCGCTGGCCTATATCGCCTGGCTGCGCGCCGAAGGCTCCGAGGACCGCCTGGCGCGCGACGATTTCGCCAAGCTGCAACAGCTTTTCGCCGAGGGAATGGACATGTCCTGGCTCAGCGGCGAAACGCTGGCGCGCTACAAGGCCGCCTGGCAGGGGCGCGAGCGCGTGCGCGGCATGGTCAACTGGTATCGCGCCTCGCCGCTGCAGGTGGCGTTGCCGGGTGCACCCGTTGCCCGCCCGCATGTGCTGGACCCGCAGGCCGGGCACGTTGCCTGCCCGCATCTGGTGATCTGGGGCGAGGATGACACGGCCCTGCTGCCCGACTGTCTGCAAGGGCTGGATGCCTATTGTCCGGACCTGACCGTGCATCGCATCCCCGGCGCCGATCACTGGATCTGCCATCAGAAACCGGACCTGGTGGCCGGGCTGATCCGGGACTGGCTGGGCGCGCGCGGGTGATTCAGCGGGTGAGGCACCAACGGGCGTGGGCCGGGGTCTGACCCCTGCCCGGCCCCATATCTTGCGTCTTTTCATTGGACCGGCGCGAAAAGCCGGGGTATCGAAGGGGCGGGTTGCAGGCGCGGCAAATCCTGTCGGGGCAAGGCGCGCCGGGTCCGGGCGGGGCGGCAACAAGACGGCAACAGGGCAGGCAGGCACGCCATGGCGGGACGGGCAGGCAGCGTATCTTCGGTCGGGGTGGTGATCCGGACGCGCGACCGGCCGGTCTTCTTGCGCCGGGCGCTGGCCTCGGTCCTGGCGCAGACCCATGCCGACTGGCATGTCGCGCTGGTCAACGACGGCGGCGACCCGGGCGCGGTGACCTCGGTGCTGGACGCGCTGGCAGGCGCCGGCACGCCGGTGGCGGGGGCGAAGCTGACCCTCATCGACAACCCCGCCTCCATCGGCCGCGCCGCGGCCTTCAACCGCGGATTGGCGGCGCTGAAAACCGACCTGGTGGGCTGCCTGGACGATGACGACAGCTGGCACCCGGATTTCATGGCCAGCCTGGTGGCCTTTCACAACGCCACCGCCCCCCTGGCGCCCGATCTGGGCGGGGTGATGTCACTGATGACCGCGCTGCGCGAGGATATCGCAGCCGAGGCCCCGGCGGCACAGGCGGCCCCTGAACCCGCGGCCCCGGCGCAGACCACAACCGCCGGCACCACGGAATTCACCGGCATGGGGGGCACAGGGACAGCGGAAACGGGGACAGCGGAAACGGGGACAGCAGATACCGGGACCGTGACAGGCCTAGCCGGTGACACCATCGTGCCCATGGGCGAGGACTGGCTGGCCGCATCCTTCAAGCGCACGGATTTCTTCGTCAATCCGATCGCCTATGCCACCTACCGCCATGACCTCTACCCCGTGCAATGGCTGTTGCAGCGCGACAAGGTCGTGGCCCTGGGCGGCTTTCCGCAGGATTTCGACGTCATGGAGGACCGCGCCTTCATGACCCGTTTCCTGCAGCGCTGGCGGCTGGCGGTGCTGGACCGGCCGCTGGCCAACCATCACCGCCGCATCAAGCGCACCAGCGACGCCGGGCGCACGGTGGCGATGAACACGGTCGACAACCCCTCCTATGACTGGCGCCTTTTTGCCGATCTGTCGCGCGCCCCGGCGCATTGCCCGCCGGGCGAGGGCGCCGCCGATACCCTGCCCGACCTGCTGCACGGGCTGGCCGCGACCATCGTCAAGGAGTTGAATGACGAGACCAGCGCGATCTGGCACAAGCTGAACGGCGACATGACCTATCTGCGCAGGCAGTTGCAGGGGCTGGAAAACCGCCTGGCCGGGGCAGCCGGTGGCAGCGCCGTTGACGCGGGCGCAGGCGACACCCCGCCGGCCTATGCGCTTTGGGCACCGCACGGCGCACGACAGATCGGGCACAGTATCGAACCGGCCAGCCCGTTTCTGGACCGCTTCACCCTCTCGCAGGGTTTCTCGGTGCCCGGCCAACTGGTCTTTGCCGACACCGACACCAGACGGCTGGAACTGCAACTGCCCGAGACGCGGGATTTCAGCGCGCTGGAATTCTCGCTTGCCGGGTTGGCGGGCAAGGGCGAGGGGCTGCGCTGCACGCTGGTGATCGGTGGCAGCCAGGGCTTTCTGTTCGAGACCGCGCTGTCGGTCTTTCGCCGCGATGCGCTGGGCCGACGCCAGCACCGCTTTGTCGAATCCCATGTCCACAGCTGCCCTGACAACGCCACCGTGACGGTGACCCGGGAATTCGCCAGCGGCCATATGGCTGGCGCCAAGGACCCGAAGCTGTCGATCATCCTGCCCCGGGGCGCGCGGCATTTCCGGCTGATCTGCCATGACCTGCTGGTCACGCGGATATGACCGGGCGGCGCGCAAACGGAGGGGGGCCATGAACCTGGACCTGCCCGATTTCGCCGTCCGGGGCGCGCGCGGGGTGGATATATTCCGCCGCCGCGAAGACCCGCAGCACCGGCGCGCGCGCTACACCTGCCTGGCGACGGTGCTGGACGCGGGCACCCCGCCCGGCGCCTTTGCCCAGGCCCTGCGCCATGCCGACGGGCGGCTGATGCTGTGCCACAGCCCCGGCGTCGCGCGCCAGGCGACGAGCCTGTGGGCCGCGGCCGACCGGCTGGCGGGCAGTGCGGTGCTGAACGCCCCGATACGGCTGGGCGATGCCACCAGCTATCCCGCCGGCGATACGGGCGGCTATACGGGCGGCGCCGAGCTTTTCGCCCATATCGAATTCCTGCGCGAGCGGCTGCTGGCCGACATGACCCTGACCCGCTTTCAGGCGGCGCTTCAGGCCGGGCCCGGCGCCGCGGCGGCCATGGATGGCGGCGATATCGCGGGCCCGCTGCGGCTGGCGCTGGATTTCAACATGACCCGGCGCGGCGCGGCCCTGACGGCGGCGCTGCAACCGCTGCTGGTGGCCCGCGCCACCGCGCCCGACCTGCCCACTGCGCTGGTCGAACCCACGGGCTACGCGCTGCGCCTTTTGGGCGATCTGCGCCTGCGCGCGGGCGATGCCGGCGCCG